>CAYGTG010000618.1:0-5381 GCA_964352485.1 uncultured Nannocystaceae bacterium
AGGGACGAGATCGCCGTCCTCGTTCTCCGCGAGGAGCGCGACACCCGCGGGCTGCGTCCCGATCACCGCGTCGTTGGACCGCACGACCATGCTTGCGATCGAGAGCAGCTCGGTGCCGACGTCAGGGACGACCGTGAAGGTGACGGTGGCGCCTGCTGCGATGTTGCCGCCTGCGAGCGGAGCCGCGGCACCCGCATTCTCCGCGCCGAGGATGCCGGTCAGTGTCGCGACAAGCTCGGTGGCGTCACCATCTTCGGCCAGCGCCTCGAGACCCGGAAGGTCGGACGCAGCGCCTCCGGGGGTGATCAGCGAGACGGTGTCGTCGTGCAGTGCCCAAGCGACGGGCGAGAGCGGCGTGAGCGTGCCGCCGGTGTCCCCCGAGATGTTCTCGAGCGTGATCTCGTAGCCGAGGAACATCGTGCCGTCCTTGTTGGTCAGCAGCTCGACGTCGACGTCCATGAGGCGACGCGCGCCCACGATGGCGTGGGTCGACTCGTCGCGAACGCTGATGACGCCCTCTTCGCTCGGACCCATGTCGGCACCCAGCATTCCAGCGGGCTGGTAGATGCCGCCGCCGAGAGGCTGGTTGGCTTCGGAGCCACCGTCGTAGATGTTGAGGAAGTCGGTGATGTCGCGGTCGACCGGGTCGCCGTTGCCCAGGAACAGCGAGACGCCCTGCGGACCGGTGGCCCAGAACACGTCGTTGCTGGCGACCATCATCGATGCGAGGCCAAGGCGAGAGTCGGGCTGCGCCGTGAACTCGAAGCTGTAGCTCTCACCGGGCATGATCGGGGCAGCCTCGGCGCCGTCCACCGGAGTGTCGAACACGCCCGACTGCAAGACGCCGTCGAGGCCTTCGATGCTCGTGGCGAGCGTTGTGGGGCTGCCATCTTCGGCGAGCGAGATGAGGCCTTCGGAGGCTGCGGTGTTGATCGTGAAGATCGGAGCGACGGTGGAGTCCTGCTCGGTCCACACTCCCGGGGAGAACGGGGTGGGCAGCGGGCCCTGGTCCGAGATGTTCTCGATCGTGATGACGAAGTCGGCGGGCTCACCAACGTTCGTGGTGTCCTCGGTGTCCGTCGGGTCTTCGGTGTCCGACGGATCGTCGGTGTCCGTGTCGGGACCCGTGGTCGGGTCGGTATCGGTGTCGGGGTCCGTGTCGGTGGTGTCCGGGTCGACGCCGGTCGAGCTGCTGGTGCCCGACATCGTGGGCGTCGTCGTGGGATCGGTCGAGGTGGTCGTGCCCTCGGTGTCCGTGTCGGTGTCCGACGTTGCAGCAACGTCGTCGCCACAGCCGATTGCCAGCAAACCGATCAAAGTAGTGAGCCAAACTTGTCGTTTCATGATGAGATCCTCGGTCGTCGAAGCGGGCCATCCGTGCCCGGCGCTGCACTGTGGAGGTGGAGCACCTCCTTGCGCCGACATGAAGCCGCCTTTCGCAGACCCTTACGCCACCGCGGCGGTTTCGTCACCCGTTTTGCGGTGACTTGCCTCCGCCCACGCACGAGTCGCGTCAGAACAGCGTCCAGACGGGTTTTCGCGGTTCGCTTGTGAGGTCTCCCCCCATTCATCGACCCGCGGGTCGGCGGAAGAGCCCCGCGCTCAGCCGTACATCAGCCAGCTGAGCACCAGGTTGAGCACGATGCACAGCACCGCTCCGTGAACGATCGCGCGGTTGGTGGCGATCCCCACCCCTTCTGCGCCCTCTTTCTTGGCGGCCCGGTAGCCATGGAAACACGCCACCAGCGCGACCAGCCAGCCGAAGATCAGGCCTTTTCCGACGCCCACGAGCAGGTCGCTGAAGTGAACGAACTGCTCGAGCTGGCTCACGAACGTGCCGCCGTCGAGGCCCAGCTGATGGACCGCACCGTAGTAGCTCCCCGCGATGCCAACGACGTTGGCGTAGCCGCACAGCAGCGGGAGCGCGAGCGTGACCGCCCACAGCCTCGGCGCCACGAGGTACCGCATCGGGTCCACGGACATCACCTCGAGCGCTTCGACCTGCTCGCTGATCTTCATGTTCGCCAGCGCCGCAGCCAGGTTGGCGCCAATGCGAGCGCCGCAGATGATCGCCGCCATCACCGGGTAGAGCTCTCGAACGCCCCCGATGCCGGCGAACATGCCCAGGAAGTCCTGACCGCCGAAGCGCTGAAACGTGCTGTACGACTGCACCGAAAGGTTCAGCCCCGCGAAGATCGTCAGGACCGTGAGCAGGCCCATGCTGCCAACCCCGGCGACGTAGAGCTGCTGCGCAAGAATCCGGCGATCGGGAAAACCCGAAAACTGGGCCGCGACCGCGTACCGGGCGAACACCAGGAACTCGAAGAACGTCCTCATACGCCGACCCCGAGCAGCACGTACGACACGATGTAGTCGACGACCAGAATCATCACGATGGTTGCGACCACCGTGTCGTTGGCGGCTTTGCCGACCGATTCGGCGCCGCCGGACACCCGCATGCCCAAGAAGCCCGCCATCAGCCCGACCGAGGTCCCGAACAGCAGGCACTTGCCCAGCCCAACCCACAGGTCCGCGGGCGTCACCTGAGCGGTGAGGTGCTCCATGAAGGCGCCGTGGTCGACCCCGCCCAACGGCACCGCGAAGACCCAGCCGCTGAACAAGCCCAAGAAGTTGGTGAGCACGTTGAGCAGGGGCGTCACGATGGCGCAGGCGATCACGCCTGGGACGACGACGTAGCGCATCGGGTCGACCGACATCACCGCGAGCGCATCGATCTGTCCCCGAACCCGCATGGTGCCGATGCGGGCCGCGATCGAAGAACCCGCTTGGGCTGCCACCATCACCGAGGCCAGCGCGGGGCTGTACTCGCGAAAGATCGCCGTGCCCAGCAGCGAGCTGAGCATGCGGTCGAGCCCGAACATCCGGAACAACTCCAGACCCTGCAGCGAGATGACCGCACCCACCGGCGCGACCGCGAGTCCGACCGGGATCAGGCATCGCTGCACCAGCAGCCACATCGTTCGGAACAGCTCCTCTCCGAAGAACGGGCGGCTGAACATGGCCCGAACCACGTCGAGGGTGAACACCGCCAGCGCCCCGGTGGCTTCGAGGGACTCGAGAACCTTCTTCACGTGAACAGTCCTAATTGTGCCACCGATGCTCGGCGTGCGGAGCGTTCCGCGGGTGTCCACGACGGCACGTCTGCGTCCCTCTCCAATGCGAGCAGCCACCGCTTGGTGTCCACCCCTCCGCCAAAGCCCGTCATCGAACCCGAGGCTCCAAGCACGCGGTGGCACGGGACGACGATCGAGATCGGGTTGGCACCATTGGCCCTGCCCACCGCTCGCGCGCCGCCATCGACTCCAATCGACTTGGCCTGCGCGAGGTAGCTGCGCGTCTCCCCAAACGGGATGTCGCTGAGCGCTGACCAGGCCATGCGTTGAAACGTGGTGCCCAAGGCGCGGGTGCGGAGCTGGAAGTTCTGACGCTTTCCATCGAGATATTCACGAAGCTGGGCCCGCGCCGGCGTGGCCGCTCGGCGCTCCGGTTCGAGTGCCGCACCGTGGCGCGCCGCGTGCTCGACGATGTTGCCCATCCGACCGCCGAGGCTGATGTAGACGACCGCGTCATCCTCCGCATCGAGCGCGATCACCAGCGGCAGCGCCCGGTGAGCCAAACGATCGATGCGCCAAGTGGGCATGTCGGGCATTCTGGACCAATTTCGAGCGAATTGCGCGAACTGGATGCGTCGAATTTGACCCGATCGGCCTGGGCCCGCAGCATCCACCACGTGTCGATGCGTGTGACGTGGGGCGCTTTGAGCCTCAGCCTCCTGCTCGGATGCGGGGGTTGCAAGCCAGAACCCGAGGCTGCCAGCGTGTCCACGACGCCGGCCACGGCCGCCGACGCCCCTGCGCAAGCGCTCACGCCTGTGCCTGCGCAAGCCAGCGACACGGCCGTCCCCGTCGTGGCCGGGCTCGGCGAAGATGCGCGCAAGGCTCGGGTCAGCGCGCAGACGGCCCTGCTCGGGGACGCGCTGTTCGAGGATACCTTGGGACAGAGCGTCCCGTGGATCTCCCCCCAGGCAAGCGCCCTCACTCCCGGTGCCGCACAGGATGTCCTCGACGACTCGGTCCTCGACAGCCTGCCGGGCAGCTCTGGACTCGCCGGCTCCGAGGTCGCGACGCGCCACGTCAACGGCAATGCGCTGGGCATCTATCAACCGCTGACCATCGCCAGCGCCGACGCTCAACCGCTCGAACCCTTCTACGCCGCACTTCGCAACCTCGAGGCCGGCAACGACTCCGACGGCAAGGTGCGCGTGCTGATGTACGGCGCCTCGCATACCGACGCGGACATCTACACCCACTACCTGCGCGCCTACCTTCGCGAGCGCTTCGGGGACGGCGGCCACGGCTTCGTGCATCTCGCCAAACCGTGGCGGTGGTACGGACACGTCGAGATGCTCACCGAGGGCTTCAAGCACTGGAAGACCGAGCATGCACAGCGACGCAAGGGTCGCGAAGACGGATTCTACGGCCTCATCGGCGTCAGCTTGTCCGCCACCAAAGCCAAGGCGTTTGGGCGGGTGAGCCCCCGCGACGGCAGCGTCGCATCCAACTACGAGATCCACTACCTCAAGCAACCCAAGGGCGGCAGCTTCAAGGTGCTCGTGGACGGAAACCACCATGCCAAGGTCTCGACCCGCGGCAAGGCCTTTGGGCCCGGGTACTTCGCCATCGATCTTCCCGAAGGCGCGCACACCATCGAAGTTCAGCCCATCGGCAACGGCGAGGTCCGGCTGTTCGGGATGAGCGTCGAGCGGGACACGCCCGGCGTTGTGGTTGATACGCTCGGCATCGGCGGCACGCGGGCCTCCAACATGCTCAAGTGGGCCCCGGAGGTTTGGTACGACAACGTCCGCCGGCGAAAACCGGACCTGATCACGCTGGCCTACGGCACCAACGAAGCCAACAGCGGGATCTCGGAGTCGGCGTACCGCGAGCGCCTCACCGGGGTGCTGACCCGACTCAAGGAAGCCGCGCCTCAGGCCGCATGCCTGCTCGTCGGCCCCGGCGACTTCCCGAAAAAGGGCGAAGACGGGACGTACGGCCCTCGCGAGAGCACCTCGTACATTCTTCACGCCCAGCGCGAGATCGCCTTGCAGATGGGCTGCGCCTTCTGGGACCTGCGCGCGTTCATGGGCGGCGAAATGAGCATGACGCAGTGGGCCGCCGCCACCCCGCCGATGGCCAAGGAAGACCACATCCACTTCACGCGGCGCGGCTATGTGCGGGTTGGCATGGGGATGGTCGACGCGATGATGGCCGGCTTCGACGACCACGACGTGCTGAGCGCCAAGGCGCCCTAGCCCTCAATCAAGCGCTGCTTGATTGAGGTCTAGGCTCCAATCCTTGAAG
>CAYGTG010000619.1:0-5381 GCA_964352485.1 uncultured Nannocystaceae bacterium
CCCGCACAAGACTTCGCACCCGACCCCGGCCCGTATGTCCTGCTGATGATCGGCGTCAACGGCGTTGGAAAGACGACCACGCTCGGCAAGCTCGCGGCGCGGCACACCGCCGAGGGACGCAAGGTCCTCCTCGTCGCCGCGGACACCTTCCGCGCGGCCGCGGTCGAACAGCTCGAGGTCTGGGCCCAGCGGGTCGGTTGCGACCTCCACCATGGTGCGGACAAGGCCGACCCCAGTTCGGTGATCTATGAGGGGATCGAAAAGGGCCGCGCTGGCGGATACGACGTTGTGCTCTGCGACACCGCCGGCCGGCTCCATACCCGCAAAGAGCTGATGGACGAGCTCCAGAAGGTCGGGCGTGCAGCCGCCAAGGCCGTTCGAGCCGGCGCCGCTGAAGGTGCCGATGTGATGGGGCCCCACGACACCTTCCTCGTTCTCGACGCGACGATCGGCCAAAATGCGCTGGCCCAGGCCAAGCTGTTCAAGGAGACGATGGACTTCACGGGTCTGGTCGTCACCAAGCTCGACGGGACCGCCAAGGGCGGGGTCGTGCTTGGGATCTGCGACGAGCTTGGGGTCCCCATCCGCCATATTGGGATCGGCGAGGGCATCGAGGATCTTCGCGACTTCGAACCTCAGGCGTTCGTCGATGCCGTGTTCTTCGACGAAGACGGCGCCTAATGCGCCGGCCGAATCACGACAGGATCCGTCGGAACCTCGGCCTTCGTTCCACGTGCCAGGTAAAGCGTGTCGAATCCCCTGTCCTGATCTCGCCGGACCAGGGGCCCACGTAGCACGGGGCTCGGCGACGGCAAGCCCCGACAATCACAACACATTACCGCGCATCACCGCGCCCTGACGCCCCCTTCACGAAGTCTCTCGATGGTCCCCAGAAGCCCCGATTTGTCCGGTTGTGACCGAAAAAGCGCTGTGTTACGGTCCCCCCGCCCAATTGCCCCAGTGTCCTACCTCGGGGCCCGTTTCAGCATGAGTTCGCGTCCCACGTCCCCCCGGACCTCGACCGCTCGCCGCGCCGCACCTGGCTTCGGCGCGCGAGTTTGCGAAACCGTGCTCTTGGCCGGTGCCACACGCGGTGCATTCGGTGATACCTTGCGGCCGCAGCGCCTTCCGGGCTCCTCGGCCGGGCGGCAAAAACTCCACACGAACAGCACGTGGGTAACTTTTTCCTTGAAGCCTAAGACCGCCAACCGGCCCATTCTCGGCCCAGCGGCATCCTCCTCGACGCGTATTCGCGCGTCGCAGTCAGCTCGGCGTCCGCGCCGGGCCAACGCGGACCTCCACTCCGCAGTCGACACGTTGAGGTGAGCAGCATGCGTCGCAACTTGTCCGGGGCCTCAATGGCCCTCGCGCCCCTTCTTTCCATCACACTGCCGGCGTCCGCGCTGGCGGCCCCGCTCAGTGCAGGGACTGCCGCATGGACCTCTCAGGTACAGGTGCAGCCCGAAGCTGCGGCTGATCCAGAGCCTGGTGGGGACGATGACGAAGACCTGGTCATCATCGACGAAGGCGAAGAAGACCCCCCGCCTGAGGGTGATGACGCCGGCGTCGGCGGTGACGCCGGAGTCGTCGACCTCGACCTCGATGACGACGACGACGATGGCAGCGTCGATGACGGCTCCGCGGCCGAATCGGCCGAGGATAGCCTCGGCACCGAGGAGGACCAGATCAAGGCAGAGCGTGGCTTGATCACGGTCGTTCAGCGTCAGCGGATGCTGAAGAAGGGCCGCTTCGAGCTGATGCCTCAGTTCGGGATCACGGTCAACGACCCCTACGTCCGCCACTACACGATCGGGCTGGACTTCAACTACTGGCTCAACAACCGGATGGCGATCGGCCTGACGGGGACCGGGCTCATCGGAGCCCGCACCCCGCGGTACGACAACATCAAGGTGCAAGAGGGCTTGCTGCTGACCGCCAACCGTACGCTTTGGCAGGGCAGCGTCAACTTCACCTACAACCCGTTCTACGGGAAGATCGCAATCTTCAACCGCGCCCTGCTCCACTGGGAGGGTGGCCTGGTGGTCGGCGGCGGAGCTCTGCAGACGCAGGTCATCCCCCGCTACGAAGCACTCCACGACCCGTTCAACACGCTTACCGGTGGTGGGCACTTCGGGCTGGTCGGGCGCTTCTACGCGCCGAAGATCGACTGGGTGTCGTTCAACTTCGGGGTGCGCAGCTGGGTCTACGCAGACAAGCTCGAGCCCATCAACCGCGGCCCCGACAGCGACCTCATCGCCATGGGCATCGGCGACGACCCGGAGCTGGACGATCCGCAGGCCGCCAAGGACGCTTCGGACTTCGAGCTCGCGTTCAATGTGACGTTCTTCCTGGGCGTCAGCTTCTTCCTCCCCACCAGCTTCGAGTACAAGACTCCCCGCTAGGCCGCACCGAAGAGGACCGACATGAACACTCGCAAAATCGCAACGTTCCTGGCTGTTTTCCTTGGCGCGGGTCTGTACGCCAACGAAGCGTCCGCAGCCAAGAAGAAGGGGCCGCTTGAGGGCGAGCCCATCGTTCGCAAGAAGATCCAGCTTCGAAAATTCCGCTTTCAGCTCACCCCCTACGTCGGCATGTCGCTCTCGCAGCCGTTCGTGCACATGGGGTACGTCGGAGCCAAAGCGACGTTCCACTTTGCCGACTGGATCGGCGTTCGGGGCACGTTTGGGTACGGGCTCGTGCCCCTGGAGTCCAAGCTACTCAAGGCAATCAACAACGGAGGCTTGCCCGAGGGCTACGCACCAGGCACGGACGACATGTCCGCCGCCGGCGAGCAGATCTGCGGAGGCCCTGCGCCTTGCCGCGAGAACGCCGAGGGGGCCAACCCTGCGCCTCTGCTGCACGACTTTCGGGCGGGCCTCGTCCGGGCTCAGTGGCAGGCGTCCGTCGATGCGGTGTTCACCCCATTCGCGGGCAAGCTCGGGTTGTTCTCGTCGATCTTCACCGAGTACGACATCTACGTCTTTGGCGGTCTCGGCCTGGTCAACTACGCTCGGCAGTACGACGACGGCAGCACATCCGACCAAAACGGCCTCTCTCAGGACGTGGGGACGGAGAACTACTGCCAGGACGTATCACTGGATGGCGCCCAGAACCCCGAGTGCCTGCTCCACCCCGTGCAGGCCGATACCGGCGTGAAGGTCGGCGGCAGCTTCGGGGGCGGCATCAACCTCTTCGCCGGCGTCCCGTGGGTCTCGATCAACTTCGAGATTCAAGACATCGTGACCGGAGTGAACCTCACCGGGCTCAACGCCACGGTCGACGACGTTCCGCCTCGCGTCAACGGCAGCGACCGAGACGTGTTCCACAACGTCACGTTCCAGCTCGGCGCACGGTTCTACTTCCCGTTCAAAGCCAAGAGAACCGACTGATTCGTTTCCCCGCGGGAACGAACGAAAAGGCGCAGCCTCCTCGGAGCCTGCGCCTTTTTCGTGCTCCGCTTTCCGACTCCTGCACCCGCCGGCGTGCACCCCTGCCGCGCGCCCTCCGGCACAGGGAGCGACCGCGCCGAGGCGATGAGATCTGCTTTAGTCGCAGCCGGACACGACGCGGATCGAATCGTCGGCTTCAATCCGGGTTGAGTACGAACGTCGCTCGCTCTGCAGTCCATCGGCATCGACCACCCAAGTCTCGAGGCAGGCATCGGTGAGATCGACCTCGAGGGTCGCGGTGAAGGATGCGCCTTCGGGAGAGACCGAAGCCTCGTCCCCGCCGGCTGTGTCAACGAGACGAACTTCCGACCCTTCGTCGAACATCCCCTCCAGTGCGCCCTGGACCTCCACCTCTTGCAGGGGTGCCTGCAACACACTTGGCGGAGGCAGCGGGATAGAGATGCCACGATCACCGATCAGGACTGCGCTGCGATGGGCAGAGACCGGCGCCGGATCATTGCAACCGGCGGCAAGCACGCCAAAAACGAACAGCGATGCGATCGAGCGAATCATCTCTTCCTTACTGATAGCAAACATCATACCGCGTTTTCGAGCGTGAGTTCTTGAGCGTCTGCGCCGCCGAGTCCGACGATCCCGACAACACCGTTGTCGATCCTCGTTCGATGCACGTCAACTCCGGTGCGCATCGAGCTCGAGCCGCTTGAGCTTTTTCTGAAGGCCGTACCGGCTGAGCCCCAACAGCTGCGCGGCCTGGGTCTGGTTGTTCCCGGTACGCTGAAGGGCCCGTGCGATGAGATCTCGTTCCATTCGCTCGATCCGAGGCCGGATCTGCAGATCGTCCGGATCGATGCCATCGGGTTCCGCCGCCCCACCGATCGCGGCCGAAAGATCTTGCAGCGCGACCGCCCCCTCGCATAGTGCGATCCAGCGCTGGACCTCGTTCTCCAGCTGCCGGACGTTCCCCGGCCACGCGTAGGCTCGCAGCGCGCGGACAACCGAGGGGGCGAGACGAAATCCGGTCGAGTTGTGCCGCGCAAAGAAGTGCTCGATGAGCGGCAGGATGTCTTCAGGCCGCTCGCGGAGGGCGGGGAGATTCACCCGCACGACGTTGATCCGGTAGAAGAGGTCCCGCCGGAACGTCCCCGCCTCGACCATCGCCTCGAGGTCGCGGTTGCTCGCGGCAAGGAGACGAACGTCGACCGAACGTGGGCTGGTCTCGCCGATCCGGCGGACCTCGCCTTCCTGCAAGACGCGCAGCAGCTTCGTCTGCATGCCCATGCTCATCTCGGAGACCTCGTCGAGAAAGATGGTGCCTCCGTCGGCAGCCTCGAACAGCCCCGGTCTTGCCTTCTGCGCGCCGGTGAATGCTCCGCGAGCGTGCCCGAACAACACGCTCTCGAGCAGGGTTTCGGGGATGGCACCGCAGTTCTCCGCAATGAACGGTCCGCGGCACCGGCCACCGGCGTCATGCAGCGCGCGCGCGACCAGCTCCTTGCCAGTACCGCTCTCGCCGTAGACCACAACCGGGACGTCGGCATCGGCAACGCGATCGATCAGCCGGAACACGTCCTGCATTTTCGGCGCGCTACCGATGATGCCGCGATAACCATCGGTGGGCGGCGTCTGTCGGCGCGCGTCTTCTCGCAGCGCGAGGACCTCGGCCTCTCGCTGCTCGAGCATCGCACTGAGCTGCTCCGAGGAGAGGGTCAAGGCCTCCGTCTTTTGCTCGAGGTCCGCCAGCGCAGCCGCGTGGGCAACGGCCAGGGCCGCCAGATCCGAAAACGCCTCCATGTGCGCGAGGTCGTCCTCGCCAAAGTTCCCGCGGCGCAAGCGATGGTCGACGTAGGCGGCCCCCAGCAGCTGGCCCCGAAACCGAAGCGGAACCGCGAGGACCGACCGCAGGTTGAGGTGGCTGATGCTGCGCGAATCGTCGAAGCGTTCATCGGCAGCCGCGTCCACGCTGAGGACGGG
>CAYGTG010000620.1:0-5380 GCA_964352485.1 uncultured Nannocystaceae bacterium
TCGGGTGGTGTTCGACTTCGTGGTCTCGGCGCTCGCTCAATTCACCAATCAGTCGGACGGCACCCCCTAAGAGCACCGGGGCCAGCGTGACCACGAGCTCATCGACCCGGCCGACCTCGAGCGCCGCCTGGATCATGGCACCGCCATCGACGTACACGTCCCGACCGCCCGCGGCCTCGAGCGCAGCATCCAGCATCGTCTCCATCGAGCCCGACACCGCCCGCACCGTCGGGAGCGAGGAGGGTAGCTCCCGATGCGTCGCAACGAGCACCGGCGTCTCGCCGTAGGGCCAATCCCCGCCGAACGACCGCACCACGTCATAGGTTCGGCGGCCCATCAGCATCGCGCCGACGTCCACCATGAAGGCTTCGAACCCCAGCGCCCCTTCCCCGTTGGGTCCGGCCTCGGTTGGAAGCCAGGAGAGATCATCGTCAGGTCCCGCGATGAAGCCGTCCAAAGATGCGGCAATGTAGACGCGTACTTTGGCCACGGTAGACATGCTCTCGCATTGAAGGGGTCGCGAGCGCGGCGATTTCGTCGTCGCTCAGCGCCGAAGAGTACGTCGAGTCCGATGAGGAAATCGCCCAGGTCGTAGGCACAAAGCTCCCGCCGTGCCCCCTTCCCACAGCGATGATCTTGCTCTGGCTTGCATTTTACTAGTTTGATAGTAAAATGGTAGACAGTGCCGGTGGAGGTTCAGCTCGACTACGACCGCGGGGTCCCGATCTATCGCCAGATCATCGATGCGGTCCTCTCTGCGCTGTCGACGGGCACCCTCTCCCTCGGGGAGCAGTTGCCCACGATCCACGAGCTCGCGCGGCGGATCGACGTCAATCCGAATACGGTCGCCCGCGCATACCGAGACCTCGAGCAGGGCGGCCACCTGGTGTCCCGACGGGGTCGAGGCACCTTCCCTGCACCGCGGTCCCCCGACCCGATCGATGCTGGCACAGCCCTTCGCGAGATCTATGATCGAGCGATCGCGGACGCCTCTCGTCACAAGATCAGCGCCCAGGATTTGGTCGCGTACTTCCAGGACACCCTCGATGACACGTCCAGTCCGTCCAACTCAACCAAGTAGCGGCGCCATCCTCCGCGCTTCGTTCCGCACGCTGCGGGCCAACCCCCGGCTGCTGTGGTTTCCGTTCATCACGTTGATCGGCGCCGTGTTTGCGGTCGGCTTCGGTGCCACGCTCGCATGGGTCTCCTCGCAGATCGCAGCGGACCCCACGGTCGAGCTGGGTCCGTGGACGCTGCTGTTCACCAGCGAGCCTCCCGACGGCCACGAGGTCGCGGCCCGAGGCGTGGCCGCTGGCGGTTTTCTCACCGCGGTGTTGCTGCAGCTGTGGTCGCTCATCTGCGCGGTCAGCCTCAGCCGCGCCACGATGGACGCGCTGGCGGGGCGCGAGTGGACCATCCGCGGGTCCACAAGTGCGGCGACCAGCAGGCTCACCGCCATCGCCACGGTCGCCATCGCGCAGGCCGGCGTCGGTCGCATCTTGGGCAAGCGCAAGCAGAAGAACACCACCAAGGGCTTCCTCGGCAGCCTCGTCGGTCGCTTCACCACCAGCGTCCTCGAGATGGCCTGGTGGGCGATCACCTATCTGGTCGTCCCGGTGCTCGCCAAAGAAAAGTGCAACGGCATCAGCGCCCTGCGCCGCTCCGGCAAGCTGTTCAAAAAGACCTGGAAAGAGGCCTTCATCGGCCGCCTCGCGCTGGGCTGGGTCTGGGCCGGTTTCGGTGCGCTGGCCATCATCCCCTTCGCGGCATGCATCGCCCTCGGCGTGGCCGACCCCCGATGGTTGCTCGGCGCACTCGTGGCTCCCGGCGCCGTCGCCCTGTTCGGCATCGTCTTCGTGCGCACGCTCGACATGATCTACCGGACGGCGCTGTACATCTTTGCGACCGAGGGCGTCGTGCCCGAACCGTTCGAGGTGCCCGAGCTGCACGACGTGTTCGTCGTCGCCCAACGCTGAGCTCGCGAGTGCGGCCACGCCCCTGGTGCTGAGCACCACGACCGGGTGACACCTCGGGCACGGCCACAGCGGCCCTGGACCCGCGGCGAAAGGGGCCGAACCTACAGGATGCGAGAGCCGAGCGCGGAGGCGATCAACCCAACCGCGAGTTCGGCGGTCTTGTTGGCGTCGTCGAGCGCGGGGTTGACCTCGACCATCTCCATGCTGCTGAGTCGATCGGTCTCGGCAATGATCTCCAGCGCGAGGTGGGCCTCGCGATAGGTGAGCCCGCCGAGCTTGGGCGTACCGGTGCCGGGCGCGACCCGGGGATCGACCGAGTCGATGTCGAAGCTGCAGTGCAGCATGTCCGAGCCGTCGAGCGCGTACTCCAGCGCCTCTTCGACGATCGTCGCCATACCCCGGCGATCGATGTCGGCCATCGTGTATGTGCGAATCCCGGACTCCTTGAGCAGCCGACGCTCCGTGGCGTCGATGTCCCGCAGCCCGATCTGGCAGAAACGCTGTGGGTCGAGCTTCGCACCGGGGTAGCCGATGTCCGTCAGCGGCGCAGGACCCTGGCCCAACAGGCACGAGACCGGCATGCCGTGGATGTTTCCACTGGGCGAGGTGTCGGGGCGGTTGATGTCGCCGTGCGCATCGAACCAGATCACACCGAGCTTGGGTGGACCCTGCGGCTTGGTCTTTGCCCGACGATGCTGCTCAACCGCGAGGCCCGAGAGCGTGCCGATCGCGATCGAGTGGTCGCCTCCGAGCACCAGCGGAAACCCGCCGTCCTCAAACATGCCGGGAATGGCCTCCGCGAGCTCGGCGCAGGTCGAGGCGATCAGCGGCAGGAACTTCGCGTTGACGTCCACCTGGGGCCGGGTCTCTGGGGCCGGTATCACCAGGTCGCCGAGATCGCGAACCTCGTAGTCGAGCTCGTGCAACCTGCGATGCAATCCTGCAATCCGTATTGCTGCCGACCCCATCCCGACGCCTCGGCGGCCTGCGCCGTGGTCCATGGGAACGCCGATCACGTGAATGGTCTTGTTCTTCGACATGCAGCTCGAAGGCGGGATCGTGTCCTGGAGTCACGCTCGCGCGCAACGAGAAAAGCGAGTCGGGGCGCCGCAGGGGCGGTTGCATGCTTCTGGAACGCTCCAGGCGAACCAAACCCGGAGGCGATCCGACGGGGGTCCGTCGTCGCAACGCGTTCACCGCCCTGAGATTGGGGTTCTCGCCGGCTGTCCCAGCGAGCTACGATCGTAGGGCTTCGATGAGATGCTTGACCGCGTCGGTGACGGTGAAGATGCCCACGACTTTGCCGTCCTCGGCGACGATTGCAGACCCCATTCGGTCGTCTCGCATCTTCTCCAGGACTTCGACCATCGGCGTATCCGGAGCGACCACGTAGGGATTGTCGGTCATGGCGTCGGGGACCGAGATCATCGACATATTCAACATGGGGAAGATCTCAAGCTTTCCGAGGTCTCGTTCGCTCAGCAAGCCGACGATGCGGCTGCCGTCAATGACGGGAAGGTGGCGGATCCCGTGCTCTTCCATGATCCGGCGCGCGGTCGGAAGCGAGTTCTCCATCTCGATCGCATGGACATTCTTGGTCATGTACGCGCTGACGGTGCGGTCGTTGTCTGTCATCACAGGCCTCTGCGAACACAGTACGCGGGCAAAGGGGCTCAGTTCCAGCAACAGTTGCGTGTAGCGCCCAAACGGCGCAGTCACGGCGCCCCATCTATACTGCCGCCATGCCAGCGGCCCAACTCCGCGTCACCGGCCGAGTCCAGGGCGTGTCCTATCGCGCGTCCACACGCACCGCCGCGCTCGAACTCCGGATCCCGTGCTCGAGGGCTTCGAGGTCCGACGCTGAGACGTTGTTCGAGGCGGACGCTCGCCCGCATCGCCTCACATGTGCGACCGGGGCTGTGCTCCGACGCCCGTCCCTTTTCCCAGTTCGTTTCACCGAAGCGCTTCGGTGGCTCCGGGGTTGTCCCTCACGGGGTTGAGCCGCTCCGTGTCTCGCGCGTCGATCCACCTCAGCGAGGACTACACACGTGCCCTCCTATCGTGCCCTCCAAGGCAGCAACTGTGGATTCATCACGACAGCCGAGCGCGGCCAGATCTCCTGAATTTGACGTGGTCGGCCGTAGGAAGGCACAACTAGGAGATGGGCCGGCGCTGGAATGGACTATTGGTATTGGGTTTTGTTGGGGCGTGCGCGGGGGCGGACGACCCTGCCGGGATGTCGTCGTTCGGTGACGACAGCACGGGAGGACCGCCGGTCAACGCGGGCACCACGAGCGGAATCTCGGCGAGCGCATCGTCAACCGAGGCATCGTCGTCTGGGACGCCGTCCGAAGGAAGCACCACGGGTGAAGACTCGACCGCTGGTGACGTCACAGGATCGTCGCGAGGAGACACCGACGGGAGCTCGTCTTCGTCCGGTGGTGAAGTCGGCGGATGCGACGACATCGACATCCCTGACGTCAACGGCTTGGATGAAAACGGCGACGGCATCGACGGCCTCCTCGATTGCTCGATCTACGTGAGCGCCTCCGTTGGCAGCGACCTCAACGATGGCACCACGCCCGACGATCCGGTTGCCACGCTGGAACAAGGCATCGCGCTTGCGTCGACCTTCGATCCTCCGCGCAATGTCCTCGTCGGTCAGGGTACCTACAACGAGACGGTCAACCTCAACTCAGGCGTCAGCGTGTACGGCGGCTATGACAGCGACTGGGAACGGGCGCCATTGTTCAACGAGACGGTGATTGCGGGCAGCGAGGCGCGTACGGTGATTGCCATTGGCCTCGACATGGCCGTGGAGATCGACGGCTTTCGGATCGTGGGTACCGATGCGCCGACGGCAGGGGGGTCGACGTACGCGGTCTGGATCCGCGATACCCCGGACGGCCTGCTCACGCTGGACTACTGCACCATCGAAGCGGGCGCGGGGGCTGCGGGTGAGGATGGAGAAGACGGCGTGGTCGGCGAGGATGGTGTGGGCGGCGGAAATGGATCCTCCAATGGTAACGGGGGGGCCGGCGGCGTCTCAGGGTGCGGAGCGACCGGCGGAGTCGGCGGCGACGGCAGCTCATGCCCGGCGACCAGCGGCGGCCCTGGGTCTGCCGGCGTGGATCCGACCACCTTGGGTACCGGAGGCGGAGCGGGAACCAGCCACTGTGGATCCGACTGCGATGACGCCGGGACCGACGCCTCGTCGGGGAACCCGGGGTCGGTCGGCGTCAACGGGTCTCCGGGGATGTCCTCGGCAAGCCCTTCGGGTTCGTTCGGTGGAGATGGCCTGTGGACGTCCGAGGGCGGTACGGATGCGACTCGCGGAAACCACGGCAGCGGCGGTGGGGGTGGCGGAGCTGGCGGATTCGATGTCGACTCGGGGGTCTTCTGTC
>CAYGTG010000621.1:0-5375 GCA_964352485.1 uncultured Nannocystaceae bacterium
GTTCAGGTGCTCTTGCCGCCGAACCATGCGGGTGGCATCGGCAGACGCCCATCCTCGATCGCTTCCGAAACCCTGGCGAGCCGGCGCCATTGGTCGCCTTCGCGAACCTCGATCGACGCGGATAGGATCGAATCTTCGAGACCGTCACCGGTCGTGTCGGCGTAGTCGACGAATGCGGCGGCCAGAAGGAGGCGACATGCATCGTCACCGACGGTCAACGGACCGCTCCAGGCACCCAGCGTCATGTCGTCGAACAGGGTGACACGGTGGCTCGCGTCGCTATCGTCGGTCGAGAACGCCGGTAGGCTGAGGAGCGCGTCGATGGGCAGGACGGCGAAGACGTCCAGGTCCTCGTCGGGATCGGAGATCCAATCACGGCCATAGAGCTCGCCGAGGATTCGCCGCTCGTCCGGTGCGAGGCCGGTCTGTGCCCGATCGACGACTCGGTCACGAAGGAGCTGCTGCATCAGTTTCGCGGCCGGCGGCTGCAGATCTTGAAGCGCAGCCGCGCGCTCGGAGTCGTCCAGAGTGAGGAAATCGCCCCGCAAAAAGATGTAGCCTGAAGTAGACGGGCGAAAGGGGGCTGGAACCGTGAACAGCCAGTTTCCCTCGGCGTCGTCGATCAGCTCGTCGACGTCATCGAGCGGCCGTTCGAGCAGCGCACTGGCAAGAAAGCAACTGAACTGGCCCTGCAAACACGCGAGCTCTTCAGGGAAGTTCTCTGTCGAAAAATCCTGGGGCAGGTGACCACGCAGAGGAAACGGGAGGATGTCCTCGATGCGGCGGGGCTCTGACAATCGCGTAGTGTCGGTCCACCCTCGACTCGAGCCTCTGCGCGGACCCGCAAGTACGCTTGCTAGCTCCATCTCGCCGTAGACCGTCGCCCCCGCATCGCGAAGACGGTGCCCGTCCGAACCATCGGGGTCCACACAGAACACTACGACGTTGTTCAGGAGCCTCAGCTCCAGGACCGCCTCGACATCCGGCGCGAGGAGGATGGCCCCGAGGCGAGCAAGCTTCTCTTCGACACCAGGACCCTGACGCATCGTGAGGTTCACGACCTTACGCCCACATACTTCTACCGTCATGCGAACGTGGACGGCGTAGGGACGCCCGGGTTGCACATGCCGGCAGAGGAAAACGTCGCCTGCCCCGCCGCCCCCGTCGTCGACCTCGAAAAGCGGGCAGAATCAGGCGGGGGTGGCCTTCCCCCAGTTTCGTGGACACCAATTTTACGCTGACTTCTTCGCTTCCGTGTCCTCGTAGAAGCGCCTCTCGTACTCGCGGGGCGCCAGGTAGGAGATGCTCGAGTGGCGCCGTTTTCCGTTGTAGAAGACTTCGATCTTCGATCCACTCCGCAATGATTGTCTTGGCCGAGGCCAGGTTCGGCAGGAGCACGCGGTAGATGAGCTCGGTCTTGAGGGTCGAGAAAAAGCTCTCCGCCACCGCATTGTCCCAGCAGTTGGCGCGTCGACTCATGCTGCAGGTGATGCCCCGGGCCGCGAGCGCGTCGCGGTAGTCCGCGGCCGCGTACTGCGAGCCTCGGTCCGAGTGAAAGACGAGCCCATCGGGGTGGGGGCTCCGGCTTCCGAGCGCCATGCCCAAGGCGTTGAGGACCAACTCCGTACGCATATGCTCCGCCATCGACCACCCCACCACGCGGCGCGAGAACAGGTCGATGATTACCGCGAGGTAGAGCCAGCCCTTGTGCATCCGGATGTACGTGATGTCGGCGACCCAGGCCTTGTCGGGCTCATCGACATCGAAGTCGCGGTCGAGCACGTTGGGCGCGATTGGGTTGTCGTGATTCGAGTCGGTGGCTTTCTTGAAGGCACGTTTTGAGCGCCCTACGACGCCTTCCGCGGCCATCAGGCGTGCGACTCGTTTGCGCCCAACATCGAAGCCTTCCTCTACAAGCTCGGCGTGGACACGCGGACTTCCGTAGGTCTTGCGGCTCTCGGTGTGGATGTCCTTGATTTTCTCACGCAGTTCATCATCGCGTTTCGCGTGGTCGCTCGGCTCGCGTTTCGTCCATGCGTAGAAGCCGGAAGCGGAGACCTCCGAGCAACGACACATCATGCGCACCGGGAAGTCGGCCTTCTCCGCCTCGATCGCCTCGTAGACCATTTCTACAGGCTCTCCTTGGCGAAGAAGGCGCTGGCCTTTTTAGGAAGGCGTTCTCCTGCCGCAGCTGCTTGACCTCGCGCGCCATCTCCGACATCTCCTTTTTCTCGGCAGTCGTCAGTGCGCCAGGAGCACCGCGGCCTTGGTCGATCTCGGCCTGCTTGACCCACGACGACAGGGCGCTGACGGTAAGGTCAAGATCGCGTGCGACTGCCGAGATCGTCTTCCCGGTATCGAACACGATGTTGACGGCCTCCGTTCTTTGCTCCGGTGTCAATGTTCTTCGTTTTCGTTTTCCCATCTTCGGTTCCTCCAGTATTGCTTTCTTCGTGGAGGTGTCCACGAGATCGGGGCAGGGCTACCGGCCGCCACCGAGCGAGACGGTCGCCGGAGTTTCCGGCCTGGCCGTGAGGGTGGACGAGGCCGTCTCTTCGTCTATTCGGTATTCGTCCAGCGAGGCGGGACGCCGCCGCCCATCGAGTTCGTGCGGTGGCCCATGCCCGAGCTCACAGGGAGCGACGACGGACTGCGCGCGACCTGGAGGTACCCGCGACCGCTCCCTCTCGAAGAACTCGAGCCCGACTTGGCATCATCGCTCAATGCAGCGTCAACCGTGGACCCGGACGCCGCGGCTTGGTGCGATGCACTCTACAAAACCTGCTTCGAACTCTACCGGGCCGCGGTGGGCAAGGTGGATAGGCTGCCGAGCTTCAACCGTCGCGCGTCTCCGGACGACCGAAACTCGCTTCGACGAGCGAGGACAGTCCGACGGATCGGTGGAATCACCGACTGGTGGCGCGCGCTCTTCCCTCCCGACTTCGGCGACGTGCTTCCCTGGCAAATGAGTTTGGACGCCGCTCGGTGGCCGGGATGCGTTCGGCTTCCGCTCCGGGAGCGCCCAGATGTCCTCGGAGTCTTCGAAACTTTGGGTGAAGGAGAGTGATCTGGAACGCTTCGCCGGAATTGCCCCCGCAAGCGCTGTGTTCGTGCTGATCGAGGCCATCGAGTGGGCCTGGAATGCCGGAGCTGTGACGCCGGCGACAGTTCGGGACTGGGTCGCGCGCAACTGACCCGATTGGAACCGGGAAGGGACGGGACTCGTAGGTCCCGACGACAGGCCCCACTCCTACGACGCGGTTCGCAAAGCCCTCAGCCGCCACAAGGACCGCGCGAGCGGGGACAAATAGAACCCCGCTCGACGGTTCTCTCGGACGGGCAGCAGCACAGCGTCTCCAGCACACAAGAACCGACGCGGACAACGCCGTGTCCGCAACATGTCCGTATTGCTGGTCCCCCGTCCCGCCGCCACAGTCGTCCCTGAGGCGTCCACGACAACCCCGGGCGCCGACGAGAAGCAATGGACAACAAGATCGATCCCAAGGTCGCCGAGCCCGAAGCGGCCGCACACTGCGGTCTCGCCCCTGCAACCCTCGCGACGATGCGCTGCCGCGGTAGCGGTCCGCCCTGCTTCAAGCTCGGCCGACGCGTCGTCTACTCGCTCCGCGACCTCGACAGCTAGCTCGCCGCACGTCGGGTCAGCAACACCACCAACGCCCCGACCCATGCAGGCCACGACGGAGGTCCGAAGTGACCGCCACCAGGCACGAATGGCCGGCACCCGATCACGCACTCAAGTTCCTGCACACCGCGGAGGGGCCCGTGTGTGGGCGGAAGAAGCGGGGCAAGCACTTCACCGCGGTGCCACGCTGCCTCGATGTCGAGGCCGAACGCGTGCTCGGGAGTGACAGGAAGTCGGCACGGCTGAGAGCTACCTACGAGCTGCTCTGGCTCGACCCAACGTTCCACGGTTCGGGTGTGTTCCGGCCCGATCTAACTCGGCTCGTGGAGCTTCTGGGCGTCCAAGAGCGGACCGTGCGCTCTCGGTTACAACAGCTCCAACACGCCGGGTTGATCGTGTGGGACCCCAGACGCATCGTGGTCTGCATTCTCGACGCAGCGATCTGGAACGTCCGAAGCACCCAGAGTGCCCAGAACTGGCAGGACGAGCTCGCGCGTTTCGGCGACATCGAACCGGTACGGGCCTCGGCTCGGTTAATGGGCCCGGCACGGCCAACGTGTTCCCAACCGTCAACCGACAACGATCAACGACCAACCGAACAACCCATCCGCCAACGGGTCGGCATCGCAGCCGACTGTCTGGGCCCGGTCTTCGAGGATGATGAGCTTCTCGCCGGGCTGCCCCGTCCATCCGACTGGTCGATGAAACGCGTCTCGACGGCCCTCGTCGGCGATGATGACGAGGAGAGTGCCAAGCTCGCGGTCGCGGTTCTCCACGCAGCACAGCGCCACGCGGGCAGGGACACGGACGCCCCGTCCTACGCGATGAAGCTCGCCCGAGAGCGTCTCAAGGCCAGCGACAGCGCCGAGGACCTGCTCCGACGCATCGCGGTGCGCATTCCGGGCGCTCCTCGCTGGCTCGCTGCCAATGCTTGCTTCGGGCTCAACACCGGAATCGCCGAGACCACGGACGGCCTCGTCTGGAACGCGGGCGGCCTCGCAGACCGTCCCGAGCGTTGGAAGCCCGTCATCTGCAAGTGAGCCCGGAGCGTCACCCCGGACTGTGGCTGGACTTGGCAAGAAGAGCGTCGTAGCCCTCGACATTGCCCCACTTGGCGAGCTGCGAAGCGTGCTTCCTCCGCAGCGACCAGTACGCCTGCTCGATACGGCGGGCGAGACGACTTCGTTCCGCTACCCCCTCGAAGACGCACTTACTCGTGTCGCGGAGCTTCGGAGCGGAGAAGTCCTCCTCGACGAACCAGACCTTGACCGAGGCGAGCGTCCGATCGCTCCGGGTGACCTCTACGATGTACGCAGCGGGCTCCAGCCAAAGCGAGACGAGGTGGTGGCCGAGCATTTTGCCAAGGAGGAACGCGCGAAGTTCGAGGAAGTCTTCGAGCGGGTCGTTGAGTACGTTCGACGCCTGGTCGCAGAACGTGAATTCGCCGATTCGAAGGTCGACCGGCATCCAGCCGTGTCCAGGCTCCCCGAAGCTGAGCTCGACACCTGCGACCTCTTGCGTGCCGTTCACGCCGGAATGGTAGCCTGGTCGAACGTACCGAGCGTTGGAAGCCCATCATCTGCAAGTGAACCCCGCGGGAGCTACGCAGCCACGCCGCGAACCTCCGACCGGCCCCACTCCGCCGAGAATGTGCCCCATACGTGCCCCGGCTTGGCCAACCAAAACGAAAACCGCCGTGAAGCGGTTCTCAGTAGTGCACCCTACACGATTC
>CAYGTG010000622.1:0-4937 GCA_964352485.1 uncultured Nannocystaceae bacterium
AGCGGCGCCTCACGGCCGACGTCGAAACACGCCTTGGGCCACGATCTCGGCCGGTTGGCAGACCACTTCGCAGCCTTCGATGCGGACGTGCTGTGCCTGCAGGAGGTGTTGCGCCCGGCTGCACTCCAGCCCCTGCTGCCCGGCTACACCATCGAAGCCTCTGGTGCTGGCGGCGCGCACGGCCAACAGCTGGTGATCGCCCGGCGCGCCTCGATCACGGCGTCGCCGGCCGCGACCGATCCCTGCACCGCATTGAATCCAGGATTGCGACCCGCGCTCGTGCAGTCGGTTGAGCTGGGCACACAGCGCTGGAGCGTGGTCGTGGTTCACCTCAAGGCGACTCCGGCGGGACACGCGATCCGGCAGACGCAGCGCAGACTCCTGGTGCAGATGCTGGAGGGCCTGCCGCGGCCTCGCCTGGTGGTCGGAGACTTCAACACCACCGGCATCCGGGGCGGGTCACCGGCCGGCGAGATCACCTCACTGTGCGACGACTTTCTTGCCGCCGGTTTACACCGCGTTCGGCCCACCCTGCCGTGTACGGCCTACTGGGAGGGTCGCCGCTTCGACCGCTTCGCCGAGCCCTCGATTCTCGACCACGTGTTCACCGAGCGGGCGGCCCCGACTGCCCCAGCGGTGCAAGTCGCCCCGGGTCTGCAATGCTCCCACCACGGCTGCGCACCCATCACGTCCACACCCGCATACCCGGACCTGGACCTGGAGCGTGTGAGCGATCACTGCCCGCTGATCATCGACATTTCGGGTTAACGGCAGTTTCGAGACCCACCAAAACCGGCCGTTGGTGGCGCTCCTTTAGCAAAAACAGGGGTTGGTGGATCCGGGCTCACACTCTGGCGGACTACCGACGCCAGACCTCGCTGCTCGTGGTGGGTCTGTTTCAAACCCTGCGGACAGGGTCCCGCAAAAAACGGCCCGACTTTTGAACAACCGCTCACCGGCAGGGTCCAACACCCCGGCCCTCACCCCACCTTCGACCGGGGGGTGCAGGTCACACGGCCACCCAACCCTCGCAAACGAACCGGCCAATCTGTTGCCTCTCAGATCGGCCTATGGGAGTATCCCGGCGCCTTCGGACGCCGCACCCCCCACCCGGCCAACCTGCCGTTACCGGTCGTCAAGGTGCCACCGACGTTTGTCGGTCGATTGAATCAGGAGAATCGGACAATCATGACTACTTTCAAGAACAAGAGCATCTCGCTCGGAGCCGTTGCTCTCTTCGCATCCACCGCCCTTACCGGTTGCGGCGAAGACGGACCTTGTGGACCCTGCGGCATCGTTGCCGAAGGTGCCGTTTCCATCTCGGGCAGTGCCCAACTCGACGGCTTCTTCTCTGCCGTCGCTGACCTCGACGGAGCGTTCGTCTCCGTCAGCGCCGACTTCGACGCCAACATCCGTGGCCTCGCCGCGGCATGGGGCTTCGAGATCGCCGCCGACGCAGCGATCGACGGTCAGATCGTCGCCGACCTGATGGCCGACATCAAAGGTCAGATTTCGGGATCGATCGACGGCGGCATCAGCCTCAACTACGTCCCGCCCCGCTGCTCGGCGGACATCAGCCTCTCGGTCGAAGCCACTGCCAGCTGCGAAGCGCAGGCCGGCTGCGACGTCGAGGCCAGCCCCGGTGAAGTCTCCGTGGCTTGCGAAGGTCAGTGCAGCGGCGGTTGCTCGGCCGAGTGCATGGGCGACGTCGCCTGCAACGCATCCGCATCGGGCGGCATTTCGTGCCAAGCCAGCTGCGAAGGCTCCTGCGCCCTCGAAGTCGGCGCAGCCTGCGACGGCACCTGCAAGGGCACCTGCGAAGGTTCCGCTGGAACCCAAGAGGGCTTCGAAGGCCAATGCGACGGCATGTGCGAAGGCACCTGCGAGATGGCCGCTGGCGGCGAGTGCTCCGGCACCTGTCAGGGCAGCTGTGTCGGTGACCCCGTCATGGTCGAAGCGTCTTGCGACGTCGAGGTCGAATGCCGCGGCACCTGCATGGGCGAGTGCTCCGGTTCCTGCGAAGGCACCGCAACGCCTCCGTCCGCCTCGGTGGACTGCGACGCGTCGGCCGACTGCCAGGCTTCGGCCTCGGCTCAAGGCAGCGCCAACCTCAGCTGCACCCCGCCCTCCCTCGAGCTTGCGTTCAACTTCAACGCTCAGCTCGCCGGCGACATCAACGCTCAGGCTGCCTTCCGGGCTCGCATCACCGAGCTTCAGGCACGCGGCGCGGCGATCCTTCAAGGATTCGCTCAGCTTCGCGGCGTGATCGGTGAGGTCGACGCCAGCGGCAACTTCCAGTTCGCCGGCCCCGTCGTCAACATCCGCGCTCAGCTCAACGGCATCATCGAAGGCGGCGCCAGCGGTGACCTCTTCGCGGACATCCCGGTCGGTCGCATCAACTGCGTCATTCCTGCGATGCAGGAGTCCATCGAGATCCTCGCGGACCTCGGCGGAAACGCAGCGGGCACCATCAGCGCACAGGCTGCCTTCAGCGCTGAGATCCTCAGCATCGGCGGCTGATCCGTCGGCTAGACTCATCTCATGAGTCCCAAGACCGGTCGTTCCATCGCCATCGCGCTGGCCGCGACCGGTCTTCTTCTTTCGGCTGTCCTCGAGTACGTCCACATCAAGACGTACCTCGATGTGACGGCCGAGAGCTTTTGTACGGTGGGCGCCACCTTGGACTGCGGTCAGGTGGCGCTGTCGCGATTCTCGGTGCTGCTGGGCATCCCGTTGCCGGTGTGGGGCTTCTTCGGCTTCCTCTCGATGCTGGTGGCCGCCATCTGGCGCTCACGACTCCTGTTTCCACTGGCCGCGTTCTCAGCGGCCGCTTCAGTCGCGCTGTTCTTCGAGTCGTGGCTGCACGTCGGCTCGTTTTGCATGTTCTGCGAGGCGGTGCATGGGGTCGCGATCGCGCTGGCTGTCGTCGCGTGGCGCATGCCTGAGCCGCAGCCGCTGGACCGCAAGACCTTGATCGGAGTGCTCGGCGTTCCGGCGGCCTTCCTGGTCCTGGCCGCGATCTTCATCCCGTCGTACTGGGTCTTCGCCCTGTGGAACGACGGACCGCCCAAGCCCACCGGCGTCGACGACGATGGCCACCACTGGATCGGCGAGGAGCAGCCCGAGCTCGTCTTGCACGAGTTCGTCGACTACCACTGCCCGCACTGTGCGATCAGCTCCAACCTCATGAAGATGAAGCTGGTCGATGGCGCCGCAATCCAGATCGTCCGCCGGCATCAGCCCCGCAACCGCTGCACCCTGCACAAGCCCCAGATCTGCTCCAGCATGCGCGCGGCTCACTGCGCCGGACAGCAAGGCAAGTTCTGGGAGATGGACAGCTGGCTCTTCGCCCACGTCGCCGGCAAGGGCTACGTCTCGGCCCGGCCGGCGGCGGAGCTGCTCGGCATGGATGTGGAGGCCTTCGATGCGTGCATCGACAGCGAAGAGACGTGGGAGTGGGCCGCGGCCGAAGCGAAGGCCGCGAAGAAGGCCCGGGTGATCGACACGCCGACGTATCTGATCGACGGGAAGCGACACACGGCCAAAGAAGCGCGCGCGCTGGTGGACTGAGGGGGACTCGTCCCCGATGCCCGACGCCGGGTTCTTGGGTGCCGGCTCTGAGTCTCCGAACTCCCCTCAAGCCGCCCCGCAAACGGCCGATAGGATGGCGGAGCCCATGCCTTCGACGATCGGACAACTCACCCGCGGGGTCCACCAGGTTGCGGCCAGGTACCGGGCCCAAGACAGGACGAGACCGGCGGGAGAAGAGGCGGCTGATGTGCGGGTCGCTCCGCATCGTGGCGACCGCGTCCAGCTCAGTGGCCAGGCCCTCGTCGCCTCCGTCCGTCACGAAGCCAATCGCGAGATTCTGAGTCAGTTCGCCCGCGCGCAAGCCAAAGTCGGCACCGACAACAGCGTGAACACGCTTGTGACGGCCTCGCTCGAGCAGTTGGCCTCGGAGAGTGGGCAGGCAATTGCTGCGATGTTCGAGGAACTGGGCATCGACCTGTCCGAAGCCGTGGGCATCGACCCGTCTGCCGACGCAACGTCGGACCGCATCGTTGACGCGAGCACCGCGATGTTTGCCACGTTCGCCCAGCAAAACCAGGAGCTCGAAGGTGGTGAGCTGATCTCCGCCTTCGAGACGACCCTGCACGATGCGGTGGACGAAGGCTACGGGGAGGCGCGCAAGATGCTCGAGGGGCTTGGCGTCGACGACAGCGTGATCGCCCTGGGCGAGGAGACCATGGATCTCCTGCACCAAAAGTTCGACTCGTTCTTCGCGAACCTGCGCGCCCAAGGCGAAGCCGCCTAGCAGCCGTGCGCGCGGCGTGGAGTGTCGAGCTTCTTGTTGAGCCCACCCGCCTTCGGACCCATGTGCTGTCCGTAGCCGCGTCTGCGCTTCAGACCTCAGCGAAGCATTGTGAAATCGCCGCAGGCTTTGCAGCCCCATCCACCCCAGTACCAGCGACTTCCAGATTGTGTGCCGAGCAGCATTCCTGCGAGTGCGGTTGGGAGAAGCATCAGTACCCCGTAAGACGAGCCGCGCCACAGCAGCACACCCGCGATGGCGAGGGTGATCAGCTGAAGCAGGACGAGGATGGGACCGGGAGCAGGCTCGCCAATCGGAACCGCCCGTAGAGCTCAGAGCTTCCGCAGCTCGGGCAGACTGGATCGTCCACGTGCTCTTGGAGTGTTCCAGGTTCCATGGCGACGCCTGCATCGAAGGGTAGCCCGCCCGCCTCGATGAGCGCAGCGTAATCGGTCACGAAGCCAGCTTCGGATCCGGTCTAATCTGGGAGATCGACACCCCTGCCGATGCACCAGCGTCTCGAACACCGAGCCCCGCCCGAGGATCTCCGCCGCCCAGTAAGACCGCCCCACCTGCCAATGAGGGCGCTGCCGGACTTCCCAGCTCCGCATACGCTTCCAGGAAG
>CAYGTG010000622.1:4947-5374 GCA_964352485.1 uncultured Nannocystaceae bacterium
TCCAGGAAGTCCTCGGCCCCCTGTCTGCGGGCGTTCCGCGCCAGGCAGCGCGGCCGGCCGGGATGCGGTGGCGTAGACTCATGGTCGTGATCGCCGCGGCCAACAAGATCCTGGAGGACGCGCTTTCCCTCCCCGACGACGAGCGCCGTCGTATCGCCGAGCTTCTGCTCGACAGCATCTCGACGGACAGCGCCGAGGAAATTGAGGCCGCCTGGGTCGCGGAGGCGGTTCGACGCGCCGAACCGTTGGAGCGGGGAGAGGTCGAGGCGCTCGACGGCGAGTCGGTCCTCAAGGACTTGAAGGCGAAGTTCCAAAGCGCCGCGCGGTGAAAGCACACAAGATCCGCCACCTGACGAGTACGTTCGTTCTCCGCTTCCCAGGTTGTCCGTCAAGGGGAGCAATCGGACAATGGGCGAAGGGACAGCTC
>CAYGTG010000623.1:0-5370 GCA_964352485.1 uncultured Nannocystaceae bacterium
GTTCGATGTGGCCCACGGTGCCCTCCTGAGCCGGGTCGAGCAGCGACGACCGAACCGGCCGGCCGCTGACGGTCGACAAAGAGAGCTCGGTGGTGAACGAGAGCGCGGCCGGGGTCGCGATGACCTGGACCTGGTGGCCGCGCTTGACGAAGGCCCGGACGAGAGCCGGCGCCTTGTAGGCCGCGATGCCGCCGCTGACGATCAGCAGCACCGATGGCCGCGGCGTCACGCCTGAACCTCGAGCGGAACCGTACCGGCGACTTCGATCCCGTAGCCACGCAGACCGATGATGCGCCGAGGGTTGTTCGTCAGCACCCGAATGCGACGCAGCCCCAGCGTGCGAAGCACCTGGGCGCCCAGCCCGAACTGTCGGAACCCCTGCTCGGCGGGGCGCAGGCCGAGTCCCCCTTCGCCAGCGTCCTCTCCGGCGGCACCGACGAGAGAGCGGACGTCTTGTGCCTCCTGGCCGATGATGTAGAGGAAGACGCCACGCCCTGCCCGGTCGATCTGTGACAACGCGCTACGCACTCGACTTCCGGCTCCATCTCCAAACCCGAACACGTCGCGGAGCATGTTTGCGCGCTGGGCTCGAAGCAGCACCGGTTCTTCCTGGCCGCCGTCCGACAGGTCGCCCTTGGACATCGTCATGTAGTGCGTGTCGGGGGAGACCGAAGAACGCCACGTGCGGACCGACCACCCCGCGTCGGGATTGACCCCGAGGACGGCCGACGCCAGCGGCGGGTGCTCGACCTCTTCGACCAGGTCTTCTCTGCCCAGGCGGTACTCGATCAAGTCGGCGATGCTCAGGACCGGCAGGTCGTGCTCACGCGCGAACACCTCGAGGTCGTCCATGCGGGCCATTTCCCCGTCGTCACGCATGATCTCGCAAATGACGCCGGCGGGCTCGCAGCCGGCCAGACGAGACAAATCGACCGCGCCTTCGGTGTGCCCCGAGCGAACGAGGACGCCCCCAGGCTGAGAGCGGAGCGGAAAGATGTGCCCTGGGCTGACGAGGTCATCGGCGCTGAAGTCCGGGTCCGCCGCCACGCGAACCGTCTCGGCCCGGTCTGCCGCCGAAATCCCCGTGGTCACCCCATGGCGCGCCTCGACGGAGACCGTGAACGCGGTGCCCATGTCGCCGGGGTCGGTCGGCACCATCATCGGAAGCCGTAGCGCATCGACTCGCTCGGGGGTGAGCGCCAGGCAGATCAGCCCACGCCCGTGTTTGCACATGAAGTTGATGTCGTCGGCACCACAATGCTCGGCGGCGATCACCAGATCTCCCTCGTTCTCGCGCTCCTTGTCGTCGACGAGCACAACCATCTTCCCGCGGCCGTAGGCCTCGATGGCGCGCTCGAGGGACTCGGTATCGATTCGCTGTTCTTCGTTGTTCATCGCTCGTCCTCGGTGGCGAAGCCCGCCTGTTGAAGCAGAGATCGTGTGACGCGGGAGCGCGGCTGCGCGGCTTCGCCCTCGCACTGCAGAAGTCGGGCGACGTACCGGGCGAGCACGTCCACCTCGAGATTGATCGGATCGCCGACGGACAATCCGCCAAGCGTGGTGACCGACAAGGTGTGAGGGATGATGCCGACCATGAAGCCGCGCTCATCCACATCGTTCACGGTGAGGCTGACCCCCTGCACGGTCACCGAACCCTTCGGTGCGATGTACCGGTGCAGCTGCGTCGGAGCGTCGAGCCAGACTTCCCAGGCGTCGCCACGAAGTTCGAGCGAGCGCATCTTGCCCACGCCATCGACGTGACCGGAAACAAGATGCCCTCCAAGGGCGTCGCCGAGCCGCAGCGCGGGCTCGAGGTTGACCCTGGCGCCCACGTCTTTGGCGCCGAGCGTGGTCGCGCGAAGGGTCTCAAACGCCGCGTCGAACGACGCCCTGCCCGCGCCGGCCTCGACCACCGTCAGGCACACGCCGTCGACGGCGACCGATGCTCCCAGCTCGAGGTCGCGCGCCTCGAGGGGACACTCCAGGGTCAGGCGACGACCGTCGCGAACGTCGGCCACTTGGACCAACGTGCCGGTTGCTTGCACCAAGCCCGTAAACACGCGGGGGTTGTAGCAGGCGAATTACGGAGCGTCACGCCGAGGGCGGAGCACGGTGAGCAGGTCGTCCCCAACCGATGCTCGGCGTTCGACCTCGAGAGCAGGCGTGCTGGCCACCTTCGCCCAACTCACCCCAGCCACCGCTGCGGTGCCCTCTCCGAGGATTTTGGGGGCGCAGAACCAGAACCACCGATCCCAGGCACCCGCCTTGGCAAACGCCCCCACGAGGGTGCCACCGCCTTCGACGAGCAGCGAACGCACGTCGGCGCGGCCCAGCGCACGCAAGGCCGCGCGCACGCTCACACGCCCATCCCGGCTCGCCTGCACACGCACCGTTTCGACCCCGCAATCGTGCAGGGCATCCGCGTCCGCGGCGCGGGCCGCAGCCGTGTGCAACACCAGCGTACCCGGTGAGCAGATCGATGTTCGCCGGGCGCCCGCGAGTCGCAGCGTGGAGTCGAACACGATGCGGCGCGGATCGACCCCCTTGACCGATCGCACGCTCAGAGACGGGTCATCGGCAAGCACAGTCCCAATACCCACGGCAATCGCGTGGTGCTCCGCCCGAAGTCGATGACCGAGCTGGCGAGAGCGCGGTGAGGTGATCCACTTGCTGTCCCCAGTGCGAACGCTGACCCGCCCATCGAGACTGGCAGCGGTCTTGAGGGTGACGAACGGCAGGCCTGTGGCGGCGTGGTGCAGATAATGCTCGTGAACCGCCAAGCACAGCTGAGCCTCGGTGCCCACGCTCACGTCGATGCCAGCGCTGCGAAGGATCGTCCGGGCGCGTCCGGATGCATGCGCCGCCACGTCTTCGACCCCGTACACGACCCGCGCCACCTGGGCGCGCTTGATCGCGTCGGTGCACGGCGGCGTACGACCGTGATGAGAGCACGGCTCCAGCGTGACGTAGAGCGTGGCTCCTCGCGCGGCTTCCCCGGCCTTGGCCAATGCGCGGGCTTCCGCATGCGGACCTCCCGTCGGTGCCGTCCGCGCGGTCGCTACGACAACGCCATCGCGCACGATCACGGCGCCCACCGAAGGGTTGGGATAGGTCGAGCCGAGTCCGCGCCGCGCCAAAGAGGCGGCCCGCCGCATCATCGCGCGGTCGAGCTCGTTGTCATCAAGGTTCGGTGCGCTTCTTGTTGTCATTGCCCGCCGATTCGAACAGCGTCCGCTGCCCCTCGATATTGACCCGCTGACGCTTCTCCATCTCGTGCAGGAGTCGCTCAAACTCGGCGATGGTCTCGAAGCTGCGATAGACCGACACGAAGCGGACATAGGCGACCTCATCAAGCTCGTGCAGGATCTCCATCACCCTCTCGCCGACCTCCGACGCGAGGATTTCGCGATCGCCTCGGGTGGTGCACCACTGTTCGACCTGTTGAACGATACCCTCGAGCTGGTCGTTCTTGATCCGGCGCTTTCGGCACGCCGCCTCGAGGCCCCGCAGAAGCTTCCGGCGGTCGAAGGGTTGCTTGGCGCCGTCGCGTTTGACGACCGCGGGAAGCTGCTCGTCGACTCGCTCATGCGTCGTGAACCGATGGCCGCAGTCATTGCATGTCCGACGGCGCCGAATCGAACGGCCGTCTCGTCCCTCTCGGGAATCGAGCACCTTGGTGCTCGGGCTACCGCAAACCGGACACTGCACGGGCTCGCGAGGATGATACCGCGAATGGCACAGCGTCACCCGCACAGCGAGGTTTCGCGGCAGGCGGCTAGCCGTCCAGCGCGATGATCTTGTCGACGCGGCGCTGGTGCCGGCCACCCTCGAAGGATCCGCGGACGAAGGCATCGAAAATCGCGGTCCCCAAACCCAGCCCCACGACCCGGGCACCGAGACACAGCACGTTCGCGTCGTTGTGAGCCCGCCCCATGGCGGCACTGAACGTGTCTGAACAGACGACGGCCCGGATCCCCGCAATACGGTTTGCGGTGATCGCCATCCCCTGGCCCGTTCCGCACACGAGCACGCCGAACGCGCCGGCGTCCTTTTGGACCCGCAGCGACACCGCGGCCGCCACGTCGGGGTAGTCGGCCTTTTCGGTCGACCCCGCGGGTCCGAGGGTCGCGACGACCTCGTAGCCAGCCTCGCGGGCATGCGAGGCCAGGTGCTCCCTGAGTTCGACCGCTGCGTGGTCGCTTCCGAAATACAGCCGAACGCCAGCCATGACTCAGACTTTCCGCAGCACGAGGGAGGCGTTGGTGCCCCCGAATCCGAAGCTGTTGCTCATCGCGTATTCGATGCTGGCCTCCCGCGCCCTATGGGGCACGTAGTCGAGGTCGCATTGAGGATCGGGATCGTCGAGGTTGATGGTGGGCGGTAGCACGCCATCACGAAGCGCGAGCGCGGCGATCGCTGCCTCGAGGCTTCCGGTCGCACCCAACAGGTGCCCGTGCATCGACTTGGTCGAGCTCACGGCGAGGCCCCCTTCCTTCTCCGGGTCCGCATGGGCCCCAAAAACGCTCCGAATGGCCGCAGTCTCCAGGACGTCAGCGTCGGTCGAAGTCGCGTGAGCGTTGATGTAGCCGACCTGCTCGGGTGCAATGCCGGCATCCTTGAGGGCTAGCTTCATGCACCGGGCACCCCCCTCTCCGTTGGGAGCGGGCGCGGTGATGTGGTGGGCGTCGGAGTTGGCCGCGTAGCCGACGATCTCGGCGATGATGTTCGCGCCTCGGGCCTTGGCGTGCTCGAGCGACTCGAGCACCATGATCGCCGCGCCTTCGCTGAGCACGAAGCCGTCACGCGAGGCGGTAAATGGCCTGGAGGCCTTGGTAGGCTCGTCGTTGCGGGTCGACAGCGCCCGGGAGGCACAGAAGCCACCGACGCCGAGTTGCGTGACGGTGGACTCAGTCCCGCCGGCCAACATGATGTCCATGTCCCCGCGCTCGATCAGACGCGCCGCCTCTCCGACGGAGTGTGCACCGGTCGAGCAGGCCGAGACCATCGACATGTTGGGACCCTTGAGGTCGTAGCGAATCGACAGCTGACCGGGGGCCAGGTTGATGATGACGGAGGGCGTGAAGTACGGGCTGATCCCCAGCCGCGGTCCCTTGGCGGCGATCTTCTCGAGGGTTTCCTCGATCGTGGTCAGTCCGCCCATCCCCGACCCCACGTAGCAGCCGGCACGTTCAGGGTCGGGCGTGTTCTCCCGGAGTCCGGCCATCTCCATCGCCAGATCGCCCGCGGCGATCGCATACTGGATGAACAAGTCGCTGCGGCGGACCTCTTTCTTGGGCATCCAAGGCGTGGGGTCCCAATCGCGAACTTCACCGGCGATTTTGCACTCGTAATCCGCCAGTGAAGGATCGG
>CAYGTG010000624.1:0-5356 GCA_964352485.1 uncultured Nannocystaceae bacterium
GTGTAGAACTCGGAGTTCCCCTAATAATAAAAAAAAAAAGCGATCGCACCGCCGGTGGGGCTCATCGCGCCACCGAGGTTGAGACCAGGGTACTTCGAGATCCGGGTCGGTCCGCCGCCGCTGCTCATCCACAGGTCGGGGTTGCGCTTGGCGTAGCTGGTGAAAATCACCTGGCCGCCAGGGCCCAATGAAGGAAGGATGTTGAGCGAGCGGTTGGCGGTGACGCCGGCCACGTTGCCGCCGTCCATCTCCATCGTGAAGATGTTCTTCGAGACCGTCGGACTACGGCGCGTTCGCACGAAGGCGATGCGCGACCCGAACACGCCGAGCGTACCGGTGTAGTGCTTGATGACCTCGTTCATGAAGCGGTGCGCAGCTTTGCGCTTGTCGCTTGCCGGGTAGCCCTTCGAGAGCACGGGCTTGTTGCCCCGCGACAGATCGTAGAGCTGGAACTTGATCTGGCCGTTGAGCTCGGCGTTCTTGATGACCGCCTGTGCTCCAGTCTCGACCCAGGCTTTCTTGTTGAAGCCTGTCTCTTTGACGAGGGCTGCAGGGAGTGACCGGCGATCAACAACATCAAAGCCCGCAGAGAGCTTCGCGTCCTTGCGCACGACATCGCCCACCTCGTCACCCGCCGGTACGGCGAGCTTGAGCAGCACGATGGTTCCGCCGACGCCCGCTTCAGGCTGAGCGTGTGCTTCGTTGATCAGCGCAGTGTCGTCTTGACCTGCCCAGTAAGCCCCGCCGAGGAGGACGCCGGCGAGAGCGGTGGTACCGATGAGAGTTCGCTTCATAGTCAGGTTGGACCTCGCTCCGAGGGGAGCATAGCTGTCCCCGGGTGAGGGGGGAAGCGACCTTTACCGCGTGATAACCGAGGTTTGCGGTTTTTTGTATGGGGCACAACGCCACGTGCCCGGCACAGCGGCGCTTCGGCTCCTACCCAGGAGCGAAAAATCCATCGCGATCCGCCGGCCGGGTCTCACCAAGCTTCAAACGACAGCGCCCCCAGACCATCGAAAGACCATCGAAAGACCATCGAAAGACCATCGAGGCCAGGGGGCACACCGAGCACGCAGCGCAGCGGCTACTTCACGCCGCCGTTGGACCAGACGAACGTGTACTTGATCTTGGCGCAGCTGCCCTTCATCTGCTTGGCGACCTTGGCCGGAGGCTTGGGTAGATCGAGCGAGCGCACTGCATTGGCCACTCGGGCCTGGTCAGCCGCGTCGAGGCTCCCGCCCTTCTTTTGCACCTTCTTCACCTTGCCGTCCTTGCACAGCGTGATCTGGAACTTGCTGCTGCCCTTGCCCATCTTGGCTCCGAAAGCGCCGACCGGCATGTTGTTGAGGGCCTTCATCACCTGAGTCGCCCAGGGGTCGCCATCCTTCTTGAGGTCCGACCAGCCACCCGGGTCGCCGAAGGGGTCACCCTTTTGCACGGTGGTGGTCGGCAAATCGTCGTAGGGCGTGTTCTTCTTGGTGGGAAGCTTGGACGTTGGAAGCTTCTTGTCTTTTTTCTCGACCGGCTTCTTGGGCTTGTCCTTGGGCTTCTCTTTGGGCTTCTCTTCCTCTTCGGGCTTCTCCTCGGCGGGCTTGGCCTCCTCGTCCTCGGTGACCGCCTCTTCGGGAAGCTCTTCTTCTTCGGCCCGGGTCTCTTGAATGATGATCTTCTCCGGGATGTCCTTCTCGTCGATCTCGACCCCGAGTTTCACGAGCGTGCCGGGCTCGAAGTCGATCTCGAACTCGTCCTCATCCTCGGTCTCGGCGGGGCACGCCTCGGTCACCGCGAGGTTGAAGGTGATGGCGTGGACGTCCATGTCGTCCGCGAGCCATCGCGTCTTGATCTGGAGCAAGCAGACCTCGTCGTCCAGGCTGTCGCAGTCCGCCAGGACCGCGTCCTGAAACGCTTCGTTATAGAGTTCGCGGTCGTTCTCGAGCCAGGCCTCCTCGAAGGTCGCGATGCAGTCTTGGCTCAGCTGGTAGGCCAAGAAGACCATGAGGCTGAGGGTGAGACCGCAGCCCAAGAGCGCGACGACAAAGGCGACCGGATTCCGGAAAAGCTCACGGAAATCACCACCATAGACCTTGGGTGCAGCGTCGAGAGAACTTGGCATTGGCTCTATTCGCTTTCGCGGACTCGCTTCATGTGTGGGTCCGCAACGAACCCGACGGACGAGACCTCTGCTTGCTTCAACGCAACGAGGACGTCAACGATCCGCTCGTAGGCCACATTTCGGTCGCCCTGGATGAAAACCTTGCCGTCTTCCTTGACCTTGACGTTGTTCTTCAGTTCTTCGGCCAGCTTGTCCTTGTCTTGGGACAGCGGCAGCGTGCCGAGGAAAACCTTGCCGGTCTTGTCGACCGAGATGATCGAGTAGAAGAACTCCTCTTCGGTGATCTCTTCGCCGCGGCCCTCTGGAATGTCGACGTCCATGCCCTCGGGCGACATCAGCGGCGTCGCGACCATGAACATGATGAGCAGGCAGAACATCACGTCGACGAGCGACGTGACGTTGATCGAACCCATTGGTTCGTTCGTGTCACTGGGAGCGTCGTTGATGAACTTGTTCGCCATGCGTGGTCGCCGTGCGTGTTCGCCCGCGAGGAGGCAGGCCTAGAAGAAGTGGCGCTTGACGATGTTCATGTAGTCGGAGCCGAAGTTGCTCATCTCCGACCCGAGGACCTTCAGGCGACGCTGAAAGTAGTTGTACGCGACGACGGCCGGAACCGCAGATGCCAGCGCCAACGCGGTGGTCACGAGGGCCTCGGCGATGGGCTGCGAGACCTCCGACAGCTCTGCTTGCCCAGCGGCCGCGATATTGAGGAATGCCTCCATGATGCCGAAGACGGTGCCAAACAGGCCGATGAACGGAGCGGCCGAACCGGTCGTCGCCAGGAAGGGCAGCAGGTTCTCGAGCTTGGTGGACTCGGCAAGCTTGGCGCGAGCCAGGGCGCGCTCGACGTTGTCGGAGTCGCCCATCTTGTCGTGCATGCTGGCGTTGTCGCCTTCGGCCTGCGACTTCTTGACCTTGGAGAGTTCGATGTAGCCAGCGCGGAACATCGCGGCGATCGGGCTGCTCTTCGCGCCCTCGGCCACCCGATAGATGTCGTCGAGTCGCTTGCTCTTCCAGAACTTGTCCAAGAACGCGACGGACTGCGACTGCGCCATCGTGATCTGGATGAACTTGAAGATGATCACGAAGATGCACAGCGCGACCAACAACAGCAGCAGAATCACGACGCCGAGAACGATTCCCTTCGACGACGAGAGCAACTTGATGAGGTCCACCTCTGCGACCAGCGCAGGAGGAGCCGAAGCGGCGAAGAGGGCGATCGAGGGCGCGTTCACTTCGGCGCCAGGCTACCCGTCCCGCGGCTCACGCGTCAAACTCCAAGAACTGAGCAGCAGAGCCCGTTTCGGGGATGATTGCCCCGCCCGCCGGACTCCTCCAGACTGCCTATCGTGCGAGGCGCGTTGGCGATCGCGGTGGCCAGCCTCTTGGTCACGGCCCCGGGATGCTCGGTCGACACGGGAGTGGTCGAGTGGGCGTGGTCATTCGTCGACCGAGACGGCGACCCGATCTTTCCCTCGGGCGTGTTCGATCTTCGGCGCACATCCTCTTGTGCGCTGCCCGGTCGCTTCGCCTCCGAGCCCGTCCGCTACGACCTCGGCGCGGAGCTTGTCATCTGCGACCCCGAGTGCGTGGGCGGATGCGAGGATCCTGACTGCCAGGTCGTCGCCCCCTTGGGCTTCAACTGCGAGCGCTCCCGCGGCAGCAACCCGTCGGTGCCATCCTCGGATGCACCGTATCAGTTCACGATCAGCCCGGTCATCACCCTGCCCGGCGGGAGTGAGTGCCGCGACCTGGACGCGTGCATCGCCGCGCCCGGACCACGCGAGCGTGCCGTGCCACCCGGTCTGGTGACGGATCTACAGGTCTTCCAGATGATCGTTGGCATGGATCAGGGCGGACCCACTGCGGGGAGCGGCTCGTTGGACCTACAAGGATGTGTCTGTGAGTAAGTGGTTTCCGTGGCTGGGGTGTCTCGTCTTATCGGCCTGCGTGCTGCCGGCGGATGAGCCGACCGGGCTCGAGTTTTCCTGGCGTTTCGTCGAGTCCAACACCATGGACGGCGAGGAGAACCAGCGGCTGCGCTCCTGCGATGGAGGTCAGATCAACGAGGTGGTGTTCTCGATCACCGACACCGCGGACGCGTCACGCTCCGAGAGTTTCCGCTACGACTGTGGCACCGGCTATCAGACGACCGCCGAGTTCGCGACGGAGTCCTCCGACGCATTTGTCGAGCTGCGGTCCAAGAAATACGAGGTCCTGGTCGACGTCGTGGGCGAGACCCCCGCCGGCATCGTCAACACTCGGCGGGTCCGAACGATGGAGATCGATGTACTGGAGCGCACCATCACCCTCCAGGACTTCGATTTTGGCCTCGAACCCGTCGAACTCCAGCTGAGCCTGCAGCAAACCGACCTCTGCGAGGAGATCGGACTGTCGCTTCGCTACGCAAACGTGGAGGCCGACCTCCGCGAGCCGCCCCTCAACGACGATGGCACCGTCGTCGCCCCCCTTCTTTATCGCGAAGCGCTGCGGAGCGACAGCGGACTCTCGCTGTCCGGAGAACCCTCCCCATGCCCCGAACTCTCCGCCGTGCACACCTTCGCGGAGGTGGATCCGGGTCGCTACCTGCTCGACGTCGCGGTCGACGCCACCGTCTGTACGATCGATCTCGAGGTTGGGCCCGGCACCGAGGCCCACGTCATCGACCTTGCCAACCTGCCATGCGAGGGCTAAAACGCCGCTTCGTGCGACTGTCGACCCTTGGAGCCCTGTTCGGGCTCGCGCTCGCCGCCAGCGGCTGCCAGGAGCAGTCGAGCTACGCGATCCGGTGGCGCGTCGAGCCACGGCCCGGCACGGCGCCTGTCACCGCGCAGCCGCAGAGCCTCGAGATGACGAATCCCTCGGTGTGCTCGCGTGCGGGCATCTCGGACGTCGAAGGCTGGGTCTTCGATGAGCTCAACGGAACCGCCGACCGGTTCGAGCGCCCTTGCTTCCCCAACCGCTTTCGCAAAGCGGGCTCGCTGATCCCCGGGGCCACGCTTTCGCCCGGCGAGTACACGGTCATCATCGCCGGCACGCGCGCCAACGGACTGCCTTGGGGTACGTGCCCCGACGGCACGGCCGTCCCGGATGAATCGGACACCGACGGCTTGATCGGCCCCGATGACCCGGCTGGTGACGAGGGGTTTTGCAGCGGCCGGTCTGTCTTCGGCTTCCTCAATGCCGCGGCCTTCGAGGGCATTCCGATGTGCGTCGACGACGCGTGCAACGTCGGACTCGACA
>CAYGTG010000625.1:0-5352 GCA_964352485.1 uncultured Nannocystaceae bacterium
GTTTCAGGGTGTTGCGTCGGTCCATGATGTCATCCTTTGCATGTGTTCCAAGATCGCGGGCCGGACGGCACCGCTTGGATCAACTACAAAGCAGGTCTGCACCAAAATGAAATTGCACCGGTCAGTCCGGATCGGAGAACATCCGCCCATCGGCGGATGTTCTCTGTATGAACCGAGGAGTTTCGGTGGCGTCTTGCCGAAGAAGGTCTGATGCGCGCCCGGTCGGGACGCGCGCGGACCTCATGCGTGGATCGCTCCCAGACCGCAGGCCAGCGCCGCCTCGCGCACGGCTTCGGAATAGGTCGGGTGGGCGTGGCAGGTCAGTGCCAGATCTTCGGCGGATGCGCCGAACTCCATCGCCACGCAAACTTCATGGATGAGATCGCCCGCGGCGGGGCCGATGATATGGGCCCCCAGGATGCGATCTGTTTCCGCATCAGCGATGATTTTGACAAAGCCATCAGCGGCAAAATTCGCCTTGGCGCGGCCGTTACCCATAAAGCTGAATTTGCCGACCTTGTAGGATCGCCCGGCGTCCTTCAGGGCTTCTTCGGTGGCGCCGACATTGGCGACTTCGGGGTGGGTATAGATCACGCCGGGGATGACCCCGTAATTCACATGACCATGAAGCCCCGCGACCGTATCGGCCACGGCCATGCCTTCGTCTTCGGCCTTGTGGGCCAGCATGGGCCCCTCGATCACGTCGCCGATGGCATAGATGCCCGGGACGGAGGTCTGCCAATGGGCATCGACCGCGATTTGGCCACGTTTCGTCATTTCGACCCCAAGCGCATCTAGACCCAGCCCAACGGTGAACGGCTTGCGTCCGGTGGCGACCAGCACCACATCGGCATCGATCACATGTTCGCTTTCGTCCTTGCGCAGCTTGTACGTCACCTTTGCTTTGGTCTTGGTCGCGTCGACCGATTGCACGGCGGCACCCATGGTGAATTCAATACCCTGCTTCATCAGGATTTTCTGGAATTGTCGCTGCACTTCGCCGTCCATGCCGGGCGTGATCGCGTCGAGGAATTCGATCACCTTCACTTCGGTGCCGAGGCGGGCAAAGACCGATCCTAGCTCCAGCCCGATCACGCCGCCGCCGATCACCACCAGGTGCTCGGGCACGGTCGGGTAGGACAGGGCGGTCGTCGAGTTGCCGACCCGGTCATAGTCCAGCTCCACGCCCGGGATCGTCGTGGGCTCGGAGCCGGTGGCGATCAGGATGTTTTTGGCGGTGAGGGTCTCGGTGCCGCCGCCTTCGAGCTCGACGGTCACCTTGCCGTTGCCCGCGAGCTTGCCCAGCCCATGAAACGCAGTGACGCCGTTCTTCTTGAACAAGCCCGCGACGCCCGAGGTGAGCTGGTCGACGATCTTGTCCTTGCGGGCCAGCATCGTGCCCAGGTCGAGTTCGACCGTTGACATCTTGATGCCGTGCTCATCGAGCGAGCCGTGCGCGGCCTCGTGGTAGCGCTCGGAAGACTCGAGCAGCGCCTTGGAGGGGATGCATCCCACCCGAAGGCAGGTGCCGCCGAGCTTGGCTTCTTTGTCGATGCAGGCGACCTTCAGGCCGAGCTGCGCGGCACGAATGGCCCCGACGTAGCCGCCAGGTCCGGCGCCGATGACGACGAGGTCGAATTCCTTGGAGTCAGACATGCTTCGTTCTCCTTACGTCAGACCCCGAGGAAGAGGCGCTCGGGGTCTTCGAGCGCTTCTTTGATCGTGACCAGGAACCGAACCGCTTCGCGGCCATCGATCAGTCGGTGGTCGTAGCTCAGCGCGAGGTACATGATCGGGCGGACCTCGACCTTGCCGTCGATGACGACCGCGCGCTCGACGATGTTGTGCAGCCCAAGGATGCCGGTCTGCGGCGGGTTGAGGATCGGCGTCGACAGCATCGACCCGTAGACACCACCGTTGGAGATGGTGAACGTGCCGCCGGTCAGCTCATCGAGGGTGAGCTTGTTGTCCTTGGCCCGGCGACCGTAGTCGCCGATAGACTTCTCGATTTCGGCGAACGACAGCCGGTCGGTATCGCGAATGACGGGGACCACGAGGCCCTTGCCACCGCCCACGGCCACACCGATGTCGTAGTAGTGCTTGTAGATGACATCTTCGCCGTCGAGCTCGGCGTTGACAGACGGGAAGGCTTTGAGCGCTTTGATGGCGGCCTTCACGAAGAACGACATGAAGCCCAGCTTGACGCCGTGGTTGTCGACGAACTTCTGCTTCCACTTGGAGCGCAGCGCCATGACGGCCGACATGTCCACCTCGTTGAACGTGGTGAGGATCGCGGCGGTCTGCTGCGAGTGCACGAGGCGCTCGGCCACGCGACGCCGCAGTGAGGTCATCTTCTTGCGCGTCTCGCGACCTTCTGCGCTGGGAGCCGAGACGGCCGGAGGCGCGGAGCGAGTCGGCTTGGCCGGCGCCGGAGCCGAGGCCGCACGCTGGACGTCTTCCTTGAGCACGCGACCGCCGCGTCCGGTGCCATCGACGGAGCTGATGTCGACGCCGGAACGCTGAGCTTCCGCCCGAGCGGCGGGCATGGCGGCACCGCTGCCTGACGCGCTTTCTTGCTTGGGCGTATCGGCCTTGGCTGCGGGTTGAGCGGGCGAGCTCTTGGACGCCGGCGCCGAAGCGCTGGCATCGCTATCGAGCGAGCCGATCACGTCACCGACGTTGACCGTGTCACCTTCACCTGCGCCGTGCTTGAGCAGGACGCCAGCGGAGGGGGCCGGGATCTCGACGGTGATCTTGTCGGTCTCGATCTCGACGAGGGGCTCGTCGGCAGACACCGCGTCGCCCTCGTTCTTCAGCCATTGTGCGATCACACCTTCGGTGACCGACTCGCCCATTTGTGGAACCAAAATGTCGATAGCCATTGTCTTTTACTCGCGGAATTGGGGTCGCTTGTAGGGATGTCCCTACGACAGGCCGGCGAACGCTGCCTGCATGATCATGTTTTGCTCGAGCTTGTGGGACTCCGAAGAGCCGGTCGCGGGAGAGGCACTCACGGCACGACCTTCGTACCGCAGCGGAAGATCGCCGATCACCTCTTCGAAGAACGGACGCACGAAGGACCATCCCCCCATGTTCTTGGGCTCCTCTTGAACCCAGAACACCTCGGTCGCCTCCGAGTATCGGGCGATGGCGGCCTTGGCGGCATCGGACGGGAACGGATAGAACTGCTCCAGCCGGACCAGCGCGACGTCTTTGCGACCGAGCTCTTCGCGATGTGCGAGCAGGTCGTAGTAGACCTTGCCGCTGCAGAACATCACGCGGTGTACCTTTTTGGCGGCCGCGTCATCGACGCTCTTGTCATCGATGAGTCGCTGAAAGCCCCCGCTGCTGAACTCCTCGCGCGGGGAGAATGACTCCCGCGTTCGCAGCAGGCTCTTGGGGGTCATGATGATCAGCGGCTTGCGCCACTTGCGGTGTATCTGACGACGCAGCGCGTGGAACATCTGTGCGGGCGTCGTCAGGTTGCACACCTGCATGTTGTCCTCGGCGCTCATCTGCAAGAACCGCTCGAGGCGGGCGCTGCTGTGCTCGGGGCCTTGGCCCTCGTAGCCGTGGGGCAAGAACATGACCAGCCCGCTGATCCGGTTCCACTTGTCCTCGGAGCTGCTGAGGAACTGGTCGATGATGACCTGTGCCCCGTTGGCGAAGTCGCCGAACTGCGCCTCCCAAATCAGGAGGGTGTCCGGCGAGGCCAGGCTGTATCCGAACTCGAACCCCAGCACGGCGAACTCGGACAGCGGACTGTTGTAGCAGTCGAAGCGGCCCTGGTCCTCCGAGAGGTTCTTCATCGCGAAGTAGCGCACGCCGCTTTCGTTGTCGGTCCAGCCCACGTGGCGGTGGGTGAACGTTCCTCGAATCGCGTCTTGCCCCGAGATGCGAACGCTGTGTCCCTCGGTGAGCAGCGACGCATAGGCCATGTGCTCGGCGGCGGCCCAGCTCAGTGGGGCCTCGCCGCGGGTCATCTCGCCCAACTCTTTGACGAAGCGCTGAAGCTTGCGATGAAGGTTAAAGGTCTCGGGAACGGCGACGATTCGCTCGGAGAGTTCGTCGAGTCGTTTGTCTGGGACGCAGGTGTCCGCGTCTTTGACGTCGGCATCGGGGCCGCCGGCGTAGTGTTCCCAGACCCCGTGCATCGGCGACTTGGCGCTGGCTTTGGGTACGGAGGCGTCGCTGTCGGCGTCGCCGTTCTTGCTGCGGACCTTGTCGAGTGCGGACTCGAACTCGGACTTGAGCGTCTCCCGCTCGTTGATGAGGTCTTGTTCGGTGACCGTGCCCCGCGCCAGCAACCGCTGCTCGTACAGCGCACGAACCCCTTTGCGGTCCTTGATCAGCCGGTACATGTCCGGCTGGGTGAACGTGGGTTCGTCGCCCTCGTTGTGTCCGAACTTTCGGAAGCAGACCAGGTCGATGATCACGTCGGTCTCGAACTCCTGCCGGTACTCCACCGCGAGCTTCGCCACGTAGGCCGCCGCTTCGGGGTCGTCCCCGTTGACGTGGAAGACCGGCGCGTTGAGCATGTCGGCGACCGCGGTGGGGTAGATCGTGGAGCGCGAGTCGCTGGGATCGGTCGTGAACCCAACCTGGTTGTTGATCACGATGCGGATGGTGCCGTGGTTGCCGTAGCCCTGAAGGTTGGACAGGTTGAGCGTCTCGGCGTAGACGCCCTGGCCCATGACCGCGGCGTCGCCGTGTAGCGTGACGCCCAACACCTTGGTTTCGTCGCCCGGAGGGCGCTTGTCTTGGCTCGCGCGGACGCGCCCCGCGATCACCGGGGTGATCGCTTCGAGGTGGCTGGGGTTGAACGCCAACGCCAGGTACATGTCGCGGCCCTCGCGGGTCACGTAGTCCCGGTAACATCCCAGGTGGTACTTGACGTCGCCCGAGCCGAGGTTGGCCCAGGGATCGCCGCTCTCGAACTTCTCGAAGATCTGCGAGGGCGATTGGCCGAGGATGTTCATCATCACCGAGAGCCGGCCCCGGTGGGCCATCCCCATGAGCACTTCTTCGATACCGACGGAGCCGCCGGCTTCGATGAGGGTGTGCAGCAGCGCCAAAACGCTCTCCGCACCCGCGATCGAGAACCGCTTCGCGCCCAAGAACTTGGTGTGCAGGAAGCTGTCGATCTCGTCGCATCGGGCGAGGGAGCGCCAAAGCTCCAGCTGTTCATCCTGGGATGGAACCACCTCGTTCTCCGAGGCTTCCATGCGCTCACGAAGCCAACTTCGCCGGGTGACGTCGTTGACATCCCAGTATTCGACGCCCACGCGGCGGCAGTAGGTCCGCTGCAGTTTGGCGATGATCTCCCGAAGCGGGACGAGCGGCCTCTCGAAG
>CAYGTG010000626.1:0-5329 GCA_964352485.1 uncultured Nannocystaceae bacterium
CCAAGCCCAAGGGGCACCGCTTCACGATGCACGAGCAGGCCGACATCACCGAGGCCGTGCTCGCGCACGCCGGCGTCACCCGCTTCGAGCTCATCGCGCACGACTATGGCGTCACCGTCGCCCAAGAGCTGCTGGCTCGACTTCACGAGACCCCCCCCTACGAGATCGAGTCCATCGTTCTCCTCAACGGTGGCCTTTTTCCCGAGACCCACCGGGCGCGGCTGATTCAGAAGCTGCTGCTCGGGCCGCTCGGTCCGGTCATCAACCGCCTGTTTGGATTCGCTCGATTCAAGCAGAGCTTCTGCGCGGTGTTTGGACCACAGACCCAGCCTTCCGACGACGAGCTGGAGCAGTACTGGCGGCTGCTCAACCATCCCGCCGAGTCTCGGCTCACGCACGAGCTCATCCGCTACATGCTTGACCGCCTCGAACATCGAGAGCGATGGGTCGATGCACTGCGGCGATGCCCCGTCCCGATCCGCCTCATCAACGGATCGCTCGACCCGGTCTCAGGCGCCCACCTCGTCGATCGCTATCGCGAGGTCGTCGATCCGGACGTCGATGTCGTCCCTCTCGAGAACATCGGTCACTATCCCCAGGTCGAGGACCCGCACGCTTGCCTGGCGGCGCTCCACGGATTCGAGGCCGGAGGCTACGCTTCGTTGAAGTAGGCCTGACCGAGCTCGGCCACAAGTGCGGCCGCCACGTTGTGCGTCCGGCTCGTGTCGTCCTTCGAGGCGAACAGCAGCCCCAGGAGCTTGACGGGGGACATGCGCTCGGCGTGCAGCCGCTCGGCGACGCCACGAACCCTTCTCGCGGTGTCTGCCCGCGACTCCCCGTCGACCGCGTTGCGAAGGTTCTGAAGCAGCACCTCGCGAACAGAACCGTCGATGTCGCCCGTGGCCGGGAACGCGGCGGTCAGCCTCGTGACGATCCGAGCAAAGCTCGCCTGACGGGCTTCCGTCACCCGGCGACGGCGAATCGCGAACTCGACCACACGGGCCAGATCCGTCGCGAGTCGGCTCTTAGGGACGAAGTCCTCGGCCCCCTCATCAATGCAGCGGTTGCCAACCCCTGTCTGCTCATTTCCGGTGAGGACAATGACCGGAGTCGTAGGAAACAAGGACACCACTCTGCGCACCGTCTCGGCGCCGGCGGTCAAGCCAAGGCTGAGGTCCACCACGAGAATGTCCACAGGCGTATCCCGAGAGAGCGCGTGTGCGGCGGAGAGGCTCTTCGCCGAGAGAAAATCGTAGGAGCGAGGAAGGCCACGCTCCAGGGTCCGCGTGATCACCACCAGGTCTCCCGGGCTGTCGTCGATACACAGGACCGTAGCCTTCGGCTGCTCCATGCCCTCAGACGCTACCACGCAGTGGCGCACCCAGATGTGTCCGGGATACCGGCCACTATTCAACGAGCGTCACGACCGAGCGACGCAAACTCCAGGTCAAACTTCGCGAGATACTTCCTCAGGCGGTCCGCGTCGTTGACCGATCGCCGCCGGGCCCTGGAGGCGGCAAATAGAATCCGCCCCGCCGCCGAGAGGGAGCTGGAGGACTGGCAGACCCGCAAGACCTCCTCGAGCTGCGCGGCCTCGAAGCGGTCGAGGTCCTCACGGTCTGCGCCGAAGACCGCGCGAACCCTCGGGAAGCGGACGCCTTCGCTCTGGTCCCACCGCGCCTGGAGTCGAGCGACCTCATCCGCAACGACCGCAGGGTTGATGCGGCCGCGAGGGGCCAGCGTCGCCATCCGGATGACCGCACCAGCGAAGTCCCTGAAGTTTCCCGGCCACGGCGCATCACAAGAGGTTGAAAAGTCGACGAAACGGGTGCGGGCGACCCGAGTGAGCGAAGCCCGCCGGCCGTGCTCCGCCGCATAGCGCTCGAGTTCGTACTCGAGGTTGGGCTCGATATCCTCGGGTCGCTGAGCGAGCCCGGGCAGCGCAAACGTCCACAGGTCGATCCGCGCGAGCAGGTCTTGGCGGAAGTCCCCAGAACGAACGGACTCACGGAGGTCGCGGTTGGTCCCAGCGATGAGTCCGAAGGCGCTGTGCACCTCTTGGTCCGAGCCCAACGGCGTGACTCGGCGGTCTTCGATCGCACGCAGCAGGATTGCTTGCTCGTCGAGCCCGAGTTCTCCGATCTCATCGAGGAACACGATGCCCCCGTCGGCCTCTGCCAACACCCCCGCGCGATCCCGAACGGCGCCCGTGAACGCCCCCCGCTTGTGACCGAACAGCGCCGACATCGCCTGGTCGCCACGCAGCGTCGCGCAGTTCACCTCGACGAGCCGTCCATCGACGCGTCCCCGCTCCTGCAAAAGCCCGTAGATTCTCCGAGCGAGCTGCGTCTTTCCGGCACCGGTCGGACCGGTGAGCAAGACGGGCGCCCGCGACCGCATGACCACCGTCTCGACTTGTTCGATCAGCCGGTTAAAGGACGCGTTGCGGGTCTCGATGCCTTGCTTGAGAAACGAGACATCGTCGCGCTGCTGGGCTTCAAACCTCGTGCGAATCGCACCATAGCTGGACAGGTCGAGATCGATAATCCGAACCCTGCCGGGGCCACCGTTGCCCGGTCCGGGGGAGCTCTGCAAGATGCGACCGGGCACGAAGCGAGCCTCGGTGAGCAGGAACCAGCAGATCTGCATGACGTGGGTCCCGGTCGAGATGTGGACCAGATAGTCTTCCCGAGAGGTCGAGAACGTCTGGGCCCGAACAAAATCGAGCAGGCCCGTGTAGACCTCCTCGAAGTCCCACGGGTCCGCGAAGTCCACGGTGTGCAGCCGGACGGTCGTCTCCGGTGAGACCGAGGCGATGTCTGCGACGATGCGCTCAGCGAGCGCCTTTGCTTGCCGCGGAACCAGGAGTTCGAGCCGGTCGACGACCAGGTCATCGTGACGATGCAGGTCCACCGTGGGCCGCCAACGGTCCCACCGGCGCGTCCCAGTGCCTTTGTCGAGCGTCGAGCCCAACATCGAGAGGACGACCGTCGTCTTCGCCATATAAGAAAGTATAAATCCGTATCCAACTGAATCGCTCAGTTCATCCTCCTGCAACGCTAACCCACTGCAATCATTGACCATGGGCCGCGAGAACGCATCGTGCTCTGTGGTTGGGCATGAACACGACGCGCAACTACGAGGTGGACCACGTCCCGGGCTCGGTTCCAGTCAAGCGCTGGACTCGAGGCGTACCCGTCGAGGACGCGGCCCTGCGGCAGCTGGCCAACATCGCGCAGCTTCCCTTCGTGCACAAGTGGGTCGCTGCGATGCCCGACGTGCACTGGGGCATGGGCGCGACCGTGGGCTCGGTGATCCCCACCAAGGGCGCCATCGTTCCCGCGGCGGTCGGTGTGGATCTGGGGTGCGGGATGATGGCGACCCGGACCAGCCTGACCGCCAGCGATCTTCCGGACTCGCTCGGCCACGTGCGCGCCGCAATCGAGCGGGCCGTCCCGCACGGTCGCAGCAGCGGCCGCTCCCGTCGCGACCGCGGTTCCTGGGGCGACATCCCGCGTCCGGTTGGGGAAGCGTGGGCGTCCCTCGAGCCTCGCTTCGCCGCGATCGTCGACAAGCACCCCAAGGTGGGCCAAAGCAACAACCTCCATCACCTCGGGACGCTCGGGACAGGCAACCACTTCATCGAGCTTTGCCTCGACCAATCCGAGCGGGTATGGGTGATGTTGCACAGCGGTTCGCGCGGGGTCGGAAACCGTATCGGCTCGTATTTCATCAGCAAGGCCAAAGAGGAAATGGAGCGGTGGTTCGTCCATCTCCCCGACCAAAACCTGGCCTACTTCGCGGAGGGCTCGCGATACTTCGATGACTACGTCGAGGCCGTGGGCTGGGCGCAGGACTTTGCTCGCCTCAACCGCGAGCTGATGATGGAGAACACGCTGGCTGCCCTGCAGGCCGTTGCGGACCTGCGACCGTTTCGGGCCGACCTCGAGGCGGTGAACTGTCACCACAACTACGTGGCACGCGAGCATCACTTCGATGCGAACGTGTGGGTGACCCGCAAGGGCGCCGTGCGTGCCGGCGAGGGCGAGCTGGGCATCATCCCCGGAAGCATGGGCACGCGTTCGTACATCGTGCGCGGCAAGGGCAACGCGGACAGCTTCTGCTCGTGCAGCCACGGCGCCGGCCGGGCCATGTCTCGCACCGAGGCCAAGCGGCGGTTCACCGTCGAAGACCACGTCAAGGCGACCGAAGGCGTCGAGTGTCGCAAAGACGAGTCCGTGATCGACGAGACGCCGGCCGCCTACAAGTCGATCGATGCGGTGATGGAAGCGCAGCGCGACCTCGTCGAGGTGGTACATACGCTTCGGCAGGTCGTCTGCGTAAAGGGTTGAAGCAGGAGCATGACCACTCCCATTGAAATCGACGGCAGTGAGGGCGAAGGCGGAGGGCAGATCCTTCGCTCCTCGCTCGCCCTGTCGGTCATCACGGGCACCCCAGTGTTGTTTCGCAACATCCGGGCCAAGCGCTCGAAGCCAGGGCTGCGTCGTCAGCACTTGGCGGCGGTTCGGGCGGCTGGTGAGATCAGCGGAGCCGAGCTTCGCGGCGATGCTGTGAGCAGCATGGAGCTGTGGTTTTCGCCCGGCCCCGTACAGCCCGGACAGCACCACGTGTCGATCGGCACCGCAGGCAGCACCACGCTGGTGCTGCAGACCTTGCTGTGGCCACTGTTGCTGGCCGACGCTCCGTCCGAGGTGGTCATCGAGGGTGGAACCCACAACCCGATGGCGCCCACCTTCGAGTTCCTCGACCGCACCTTCTTTCCGCAGGTGCGGCGCATGGGGGTGCAGGCCGAGCTCTCGCTGGAGACGCACGGCTTCTATCCGGCCGGCGGCGGACGCATCCGGGCGTCACTGTGCCCCAGCACGCTGCGTCCGTGCAGCTGGGAGGTCCGCGGCAAGGCCCGCAGCGTGGACGCGCGAGGGCTGGTCTCGGGCCTGCCCGTGAACATCGCCCAGCGCGAGATCGGCACAGCCATCGCGGCGCTCGGATGGCAACGCAACCAAGGGAAGGCGGTGCGCGTGGAGTCGCCGGGCCCTGGCAACGCGCTCCTGCTAAGCGCGACGTTCGACAGCGGCACGACCGTGGTCTCCAGCATCGGTAGCAAAGGGAAGCGGGCGGAGGATGTCGCGTCCGATGCAGCGCAGGAGATGCAGCGGTTCCTCGATGCCGCGGCGCCGGTCTCGACCGCCCCCTGGGTGACGAGCTGGATATTGCCGGTCACTTCGGAGGTGCCGGCGGATGCCTGCTCGACGTTCGAGGCGGTTTCGTTGGTCGCCGCGTTCTGCTGTTCCATGGCATCGGTGATGGC
>CAYGTG010000627.1:0-5317 GCA_964352485.1 uncultured Nannocystaceae bacterium
AGCCACGTCGTCAGACGATTCGTCCTTCTTCTCCTATCCAGTTTTCAGAGGGCGTCCCCGGCGACTCACTCACCTTCTTGCTCGAGAGCTTTTCGGTGTGGGCCTCGGTGGCCCCCGCGGTGTGTCGCCGTTGGGAGTCGGGTGTTTACTCAAGACGCCTCGGTGGGTCAAGAGAAAAGCAGATGTTTTTTCGGCCCGCGATCCGCGGCTTCTCCGGCGGGAGAAAAACCGCACAATTTCAAACGGTTGATTTCTCGCCGATCGCGCTAGTCGGAGATGTCCAGGCGCTTTGCGGCAATGCGCGTTTGGTCGTTTTCGATCGAGAGACTCTCCCCCTCGAGCTTGATCCGGTCGGAGGTCAGGCTGGACTCGCCTCGAATCTTGATCTCCAGCGTGCCGCCGCTGATCTCGATGCCTTTGGAGGTCAAACTGATCTCGGTGTCGCCGCAGCGCAGGACGATTCCGTCCGGCGCATCGACGACCACCTTGCCGTTTTCGAGCTTCGTGCTGCACCCAGAGCTGCTCTGAAGCTCGATCGCGGCACTCTCCAGCGAGACCTTCTTTGGGGAAGCCTGGACGCTGCTAGGCCCGGAGAGGAGCGCCGTAGAGTCGGGTGCGAAGAGCTCGGTCCTTCGCTTGATCACGAGGCCCGACTCGCCGGTCGCGGCTCCCATGCCGCCGCCAACCGAAGGCCTGGAACTGAACGAAATGCTAGGGGAGTCGACGCGGAACGAAGCGGCGGTGCACTTCATGGACCCCGAGGTGTCCATCATGAGGCTGCCCTTCGCCGTGATCCCGCCCGCCTCGCCGAGGTCGAGCGTGCCGTTGCCGCCCACCTTGAGGTTGTAGTCGGCGCCGATCTCGACGTCGCTCTTGGCGCCAACCTTCTGCGCGTAGTTCGAGCCGACCTCTTCCTTGAGGTCGCGCTCGATCTTCTCGGTGGCCTCGCCCTTGACCCAAAAGTCGGCGTTGCGGGTGACGTCCACCCGGTAGTCGCGAGGGGCGCCCAGGTACAGGAGCTCCGAGCCCTCCGCGACGTTCATCGCGAACATCGTGCGAGCGTTCGAAGACGGCCGACTCCCCGCGATGCTGCTGTAGCTCGATCCAAGCCAGCTCGCGCTCGAGGGGAGCTGGGTTCCCGCCCCGGACTTGGCCTCGGACGACATGTGTCCGGGTGTGTCGGCGGGACCGATGTGCAGTGGGCTCTGCTTGGCGTCGTACTGACAGCCGATGATCACCGGGTTCTCGCGGCTTCCCTCGAGGAACGCGACGATCACGACGTCACCCTTGCGCGGAATCCACTGGGTTCCGCCGTAGGCCCCAGCCATGGGCTGCATGACCGGCGCCCGCGTTGTGGGCTCGTCGGTGCCCGTCGTGTCCCAAACGAACTTGAGTTTGCACCATAGCCGACCGTCGGCGTCGACGGCGGCACCGCTGCTGGCGACCCGCGCGAGGGAGAGCCCGCCGTAGGGCGTGGGTGGGCGCTCTGCCGGTGCCCGAACTTGGATGGCCGCACCCGAAGGCGAACGCGTTGGCGTCGCCGCCACATCGGCCTTGAACTTGCCATTGCCTCCCTCGAACGACACCGACGTGACGACCGCATGCAGCGGCTTACCGCGATCATCGAGCGGCAGTGTCCGACCCGCCAGAGCACCCAGGACGGTGGTCTGCATCTCCATGGAGAACTGCTGGGTCAGTGCCCGTTCGGAGTGGCGCTCGGCTCCAACCTTGAAGGGTCCATCGGGGCTGTCGTCCGCGCCGTGTCGGACCGGAGTCCAGCGGAGCTCCTTGGCCGCCGAGGGCAGGCTGGAGTCTCCGACCCCTTCCTGACCGATGTTGAGGTTCGGGCTCTGGGCGGGATCGAACCCCGCGAACTCGGTGCTGCTCGAGCCGGACGATGCAACGTAGCGAACCGAGTCGACAAAAGACGCGCCCTCTGACTTGGTCAGGGAGATCGGGGTCTCGAAGGGCAGCTTGGCCTTGTCGAAGCCCCCATTGTCGTCGCAGAGCACCAACACTTCCTTCGGACCCGATTCGAAGTCGAAGAAGCTGTTGATCCCGGACTCGTACATCAGCCGCTGCGCGAAGGCGAGCGCTGACTCTCCGGGCGTGCGGCTGATCTGCGGGATGATGGGTCCAGGTTTGACCCGGTTTTGGACGGTACGGCCGTACTCGCCCAACTCAGCCTCCAACACCTCCTGGAGGACGTAGTCATACGTCCGGTTGTGCCAGACCTGAGGCTTGTTTTTGTGATGCTCCAGGAGCCCGAACGCAGGCACGACCTCGAGGTCGAAGGCTCGGCGGTCGTCGCTCTCTTCCTCCTCGAGCACGTCCTGCGGGACGAACGTGTAGTTTGAGTTCTCGATCAGCCCCTTGAGCTCGAGTCCCGAGTCCTCCTGCCCCTCCCGAGCCATGCTCAGGACGACGTCCTTGTGGCGCAGATCACGGTTGACCTGAGCAATGTCCTCGCCGTGGGAGACCTTGAGCGAACACGCCACCTTCAGCTTGAAGGGCGAGTTGAGCTCCTCCTTGTAGGAGACATCACCGACGAACTTCACCTCCCGGCCGGCGACCGTCAGGGTGTAATTAACATGCGAAGTCGTGGTCTCGGACATCGTCTACCTCTGGTTGGTGTTGTGAGGCCATAGGGTGTGGCCTTGCCGTTCGGAAGCGGCGCCGGCCTCCAGATGAAGGTCTAGGAGGAGGGAAGGATTGACAGGAGCGCAGCGGGGTCGAGGGCGGAGAGCTCGTCCATGAGGTGCTCGTCCTCCGGGCCCAATTCCATGGCGTCCCTCTTCGTGGAGAGAAAACCGCGGATGCAGGCCGAGAAAATGGGCGGGTCCCATTCCTTAACCGTCATCTGCCGGAGGTGGTTGTGCAACCCCCGAAACACTACATGTGCGTTTTTGGCCGAGTTCACGGCGCCAAAGGCCTCGGCAAGGATCACACTTCGGGAAAACCGGACTCGTCCTTCGGGGTGCGCAATCCACCCCGTGGCCTCCGCAAGCGCTTCCTTGAGTCGCCCCTCGTCCAAGAGCGACCGTAGCTCCGTGGGCAAGACCTCCCCCGTATCCGTCTGGCTGCCCTCGCTCTCGAACACCGCCTCGTGCACCCACTCGCGGGCGTTTTCGCTGAGCAAAGGTTGGCCCGCAGCGTCCGCCGCTTCGACGAGCGCAGGCTGGCGGGCGAGCAGGTCGCGAAGCTGTCCCACGACCCCGAGCACTGCGGTCCGGTCGAACACATGCAACGCGGCGCGCGCCGAGTAAAACGTCAGATCGAGCCAGAACGGATTCACGGAGAAAGCGGTCTCGGCTCGCTCGAGAAGCTCAGACCACTTCTGCTCTGCGAATAGCGAAGCCAACTCCTCCGCGCCGCTCTGATCGAGCGCCGTGTCGAGCACTCCGTCCGCGAGCTCAGGAATGCTGTCCCACAGCGCGAAGCGGTGGAGTCGAAGGCCCCGCGGGGTTCGCTCCAGCAGGCTCTCATGGGCCAAGATCGTTGCCCCCAGCTCGGCGAACTCCGCGTCAAAGCGACCCAGGACCTCTGCGCGCTGCTCTTCCTCGGAGAGCTTGAGGCTGCCGTGCTCTTGGACCAGCGCCTCCAAACGCCGAATCGGGCTGAAGTCGAGCTCGAGGCGTCGCATCGACGCAGCGGTGCGATCCAGGGTCGAGACCAGCGCAGCCTTCTCGTCGCCGGTGAAGGTCAGCGACCCACTGGAGAGCTCAATCTCGAGCCGCTCTGCAAACCACGAAAAAATCGATGCCCGCGCACGAGGACGGCGGGGGTGGATCGTTTCCCCAAAGTCCTCGAGCAACCGCTCGAGCAGGGAGACCCCAACCTGTAGGGAGCCCAAGCCCTCGAGGCACGCCTGCGCAACGACCCAGTAGACTGCGAGCCGAAGATCCTTCCCGTGCGTCTGCAGCAGGTGGGCGCTGTGGCGCGCAACAACCTCCCAGTCGACGGGCAGAAGCTCGACGCCGCCGATCTTCGCGAGTTCGTTGCCAATCGCCTCGAACTCTTCGGTGCTCCGCGGATCCTGACCGACGGGATCATCGCCATCCAGGGGCGCCAGGAAGGCGGCGACCATCTCTGCCGGTGACATCAATCGTCAGGCGACAGAGACTTGTCGAGCTTGCCGACGAGGGAAAGGGTGAAGTCGGCGCCCATGTACTTGAAGTGTGGCACCAACTGCAGGCGGCAACGGTACCAGCCGGCGTTTCCAGGGACCTCTTCGACCCAGACCTGCGACTCTTTGAAGGGATACCTGGACTTGGTTCGTTCGGTCGCCGCGGACTTCGAGGTGTGGAGCGTCAGCCACCACTGCAACTGGTTCTCCAGCAGCTCGCGGCTCGTGTAGCTACCGATCGCCTCCCGCTGCATGACCTTGAGGTAGTGCGCGACCCGGCTGATCAAGAACATGTAGGGCAGCTGCGTGCCGAGCCGGTAGTTGAGCTCGCTCTCCTTGTCGTCCCGACCGAACGTCTTGGCCTTCTGCACCGAGTTGGCCGAGAAGAACGCGGCGTTGTCGGATCCTTTGCGGAACGTGAGACCGATGAATCCCTCCTCGGAGAGTTCGTACTCTCGGCGCTCCGAGAGCTGCACCTCGACGGGGAGCTTGGTCTGCATCTTTCCCATCGCTTCGTACTGGTGCAGCGGTAGGTCCTCGACCTCGCCACCAGACTGCGGTCCGATGATGTTTGCGCACCACGAGTGCTCGGCAAACGCCTGAGCACATCGCGCGGCCAAGGCAAACGATGCGGGTCCCCACAGGTAGTTGTCGTGCTTCTCGCGGACGTCCTCCTCGAAGTGGAACGCACGCTCGGTGTTCTGGCCGGGCTCGTACGGCTGGCGAAGCATGAAGCGAGGCATGCACAGGCCGATGTAGCGCGCGTCCTCGTTCTCACGAAACGCCCTCCACTTGGCGTACTCGGGCGAATCGAAGTGCGCCTTGAGGTCCCGCATCTTCGGGAGCTCGTCGAACGACTCATTGCCGAACATCTCTGGCGCCGTATTGGCCAACAGAGGCACATGCGCCATCGCGCTGACGGACGCGAGGTTCTGCATGAGGCGGATGTCCTCGAACTTGTGCGAGAAATCGAAGTCCGTGACGACCGCCCCGTAGGGGACGCCACCGAAGGTTCCGTACTCCGCGGTGTAGATCGACCGGTAGTAGCCGGTCTTCACGATCTCCGGGGAGTCCTCGAAGTCGTCGACCAAATCCTGCTTCGTCGCGTTGATGACGTCGAGCTGGATGTTCTGTCGGGAGTCGCTGTGGTCGACGAGATACTTGATGCTGCGCCAGGTGGACTCGAGCTTG
>CAYGTG010000628.1:0-698 GCA_964352485.1 uncultured Nannocystaceae bacterium
GGACACCGACACCGATACGGACACCGACACCGACACCGACACCGACTCGGCGACCGACACCGACTCGGCGACCGACACCGACCCGACGGACCCCACCGACCCCACCGGAGATCCTCCGCCCGACGCTGGGGCCTGCTGCGATGTGCAGGACGGCGCACCCGGCTGCGAGGACGACGCCGTCACCAGCTGCGTCTGTGATCAGGATCCGTTCTGCTGCGACCAGCAATGGGACGAGACCTGCGTCGTCGCCGTCGTGATCTACGGGTGCGGATCCTGCGAAGGCGTCGGCGGCGAGGGAGACTGCTGCGCCGCGAACGGCACTCCCGGCTGCGATGACAACGAGATCGAAGCTTGTGTCTGCGCGGCCGACAGCGTGTGCTGCACCGAAGGCTGGGACGAGACCTGTGCCCAAGGCGTCGAGTTCGAGGCCTGCGGCACGTGCCCCGGCTGATGCGGATCAGCTGATAGAGTCGCGGCGATGGTGGATCATCTCGTCGCTCGGCCCTCCAAGGGCACCATTCCCCTGCACGCCGTCCACAACAAGGCGTTCAAACGCTGGCTCAAGGCCCAGCCCAAGGTCACCCAGAACTGGCTCAAGGGGCAGCGCCTGGCGGGAAAGGCGGGCGAGCTCGCGACGATTCCCGACCGCAACGGCGTGCTCGCCCGCGCGGTGCTGGTCTACAGCCACGACACGCCAA
>CAYGTG010000628.1:708-2860 GCA_964352485.1 uncultured Nannocystaceae bacterium
CTTCGCGCGCACCCAGCTCGCGGGGCCCATGCTGGAGGTCGTCCACAGCCGGATTCAGGGTCACCCCCTCGACGAGGCCGGCCAGGGCCGCTGCGCCGAGGCCTACGCGGCGGCCGCCGCCAAGCTGCCCGCAGCCCGATACCAGCTGGACGGCGACCTCACGCCCCGCATGGCTTCGGATGCAGCCTTTGGGTGGGCGCTCGAGACTCGTCGATTCGATCGCTACAAGGCCTCGAAGCGCCGACACCCATCCCTGGTGTGGCCCGAGCTGGCCGACCGCGAGCACGTCGAACGGCTCTACCGGGCCACGATTCTCGGCCGCGACCTGATCACGACCCCGGCCGAGGACATGGGCCCGGCCGAGCTCGTCGAGGCCGGCGTCCAGCTGGCGAAGCGATGCGGTGCCAAGACCTCGGTCATCGTCGGCGACAAGCTGCTCGAAGCGGGCTACCCCGCGGTGCATGCGGTGGGCCGGGCGGCATCCCGCGCCCCTCGCATCCTCGACCTGACCTGGGGCGAGCCCAGCGCGCAGAAGCTCACGCTCGTCGGTAAGGGGGTCTGCTTCGACACCGGCGGCCTCGACCTCAAGGCCGCCGCCGGCATGCGGCACATGAAGAAGGACATGGGCGGCGCTGCGACGGTGCTCGCGCTCGCCTCGTTGATCATGGAATCACAGCTCCCGGTTCGCCTTCGGGTCCTCATGCCCGCGGTCGAGAACTCCGTCGCGGGCAACTCGATTCGCCCCGGCGACGTCATCAACACCCGCAAGGGTCTGACCGTGGAGATCGGAAACACCGACGCCGAGGGCCGATTGATCCTCTCCGACGCGTTGACCGAGGCCGCCTCGGAGTCCCCCGACCAGCTCATCGACTTCGCCACGCTGACCGGAGCCGCACGCGTGGCGCTGGGCACCGAGCTGCCCGCCTTGTTCTCCACCGATGACGCGTTCGCCCAAGCGGTGCTCGATGGTGGTCTGGCGACCAGCGACCCGCTGTGGCGCATGCCCCTGCACACCCCGTATCGCCGCCACCTCGACAGCTCGATCGCCGACCTCAACAACATCGCCGGGGTACCCCAAGGCGGGGCGATCACCGCCGCGTTGTTCTTGAAGGAGTTCGTGGGCTCCGGCGTCAACTGGTCGCACGTCGACACCATGGCCTTCTACACCGGGACCCGCTCCGGACGCCCTCCAGGTGGAGAACCGTTCGGGATTCGAGCGTTCTTCGAGGCCCTGCGCGCCCGCTACGTCCCAGCGCCGGAGCCGGGCAGCGACGCGCAGACGGCGTAGGTCGGTTTTTCTACCCGGGCCGCCTCACGGGCGTGCACAATCGGGGGGTGGAGGGAACCAGAGCCTTCATCCTCCCGGCCGTCGCGGCCCTGGTGCTGCTGGGGCTCTTCTTCCTGCGCGCGCAAGCCACTCCCGAACCGGAGCCCGGCGAGCCCGCCGCGTCGCCGGTCGGTTCGCAGACGGCGCCCAAGGGGGTGAAGGCCCAGATTCGCGAGGCCATCACCGCCGCTGGAGATCCGGTCCTGGAGGCATCCGCCCGCGATGTGATCGTCTCCGCGCTGCAGCCGGTCGTCGACCGATGTCGCACAGCTCGACCCGAGCACGCCGGCGCACCGCTGGAGGTCTCCGTCGAGGTCATCGCCGCCCAGGGCCTCGGGCTTCGGGTCGAGCGGGCCGAGATCGCGGGCGCGCTGCCGGCCGATCTGGTGGGCTGCGTCCGCGAAGGCATGCTCGGCAGCAAGGCGGGCGACATCGGCGAGACCGGTCGGTTCTCGGGCACGCTGGAGTTCGGCGCGCCGTGATCTGGCTGGGTCTCACCCTGAGCGCCCTCGTGGGGCTGCTGGCGGCGGAGCGGGCACAGTCCCAGCTGTGGGTCCGCCGGTTCAAGCCGCTGGCGAGCGTCGGGTTCTTGGGGTGGGCCCTGCATCATGGCGCCCTGCAGACCCCGTATGGGCAGGCCATCTTCGTCGGGCTGGTGCTGTCGTGGTTCGGGGACGTATTCCTGCTGAGCCAACGAGCGGGCTGGTTCCTCGCCGGGCTCATCGCGTTCTTGGGAGCCCACGTTGCGTACATCGTCGCGTTCGTCGGGCTCGGAGTGTCATGGCCGACAACCGCGATGACGGCGGCGGTCCTGGCGGTCCTCGC
>CAYGTG010000628.1:2870-5313 GCA_964352485.1 uncultured Nannocystaceae bacterium
CCTGGGCGGTCCGTCGCTGGCTGCGTCCCTCGCTTCCGCAGGGCATGAAGCGACCGGTCGACGTGTACATCGTCGTCATCACCTTGATGGTGGCGACCGCGTTTGCGGCCTCGCGCGTGGGGGCGCCAACGACCGTGCTCGCCGGCGCCATCGCGTTCTACCTCTCCGATCTCTCGGTGGCACGAGATCGATTCGTCTGCAGCACGTTCACCAACCGCTTGTGGGGTCTGCCGCTGTACTACGTCGCGCAACTCCTGCTTGGAAGTTCATGCTGAGCCCCCGCCCGCTTGCGGCGGTCTTGATGGCCGCCGTCCTCATCGGATGTCCATCAGCGCCGCCGACAACTCCGCCCAGCGCTCCCGCCTTGAGCGAGGCCGAGCGCGCTGCCGTCTCCCGTGAGGACGCCCTGGTCGCCTTCGCCCGGCTCTACGGCGCCGTTCGCTATTTTCACCCGACCGACGCCGCCCAAGATGCGGACTGGGCCCAGGTCTGTGCCGATGGGGTGCGGGCTGCGGCGGCGGCGAAGCGATACGCGGAACTCGCCGAGGCCTTGGGCCACACCTTCGCTCCGTACGCGCACGGCCTGACCTTCTGGGTCGCTCCCCAGGCCAGGCCGGCAGACCCCGAGCTTCCCTCTCGGCGGGCCGAACTGATCTACTGGCAGCATCAGGGCTACGAGGGCACGCCGATCTCCCTGTTCCGGCCGCCCTATGCGAGCGTCCGCGTGACCCCGCAGACCCGGTACGAACGCCGCTTCGCCGAAGCCCCCGATCCCGCCCGACCGCACGAGACCCAACTCGTAGGACCGCTGTATGCCCGCGTCCCACTGGTCCTCGAACCCGATGCCGCCGGGCAGACTCCGGCCCCGCGCGCCCCGACCCTCGACCCTGCCGACCTCTCGTCCCGTGCCGTCCGAGAGGCCCTGATCATCGACGTTTGGACGGTGTTGCGCCACTTCTACCCGTACCAAGAGGACGTCTCGGTGCCCTGGGATGACGTGCTGCGCCAGGCGTTGCGCGATACCGAGGACGACCTCACCGAGGCCGACCTGATCGACTCGATCCGCACGCTCACCCGCGCGCTGCAGGATGGGCACGCGAGGGTCGAGCGCGACGGCCGTCGGGGCATTGGCTGGCTCCCGATCCGCACCACGTGCATCGATGATGCGGTGGTGGTCGCCGCCTCGGAGGACCCCAACATCGCCGTGGGCGAGGTCATCGCGACCGTCGACGGCGTCCCGGCATGGCCGCGGGCGCAGGCGATCGCGGAACGACTCTCGGGCACGCCCCAGTGGCGCATGTTTCGGGCATGCACGTGGGACAGCGCGCGGGGACCCGGCGGCTCCAGCGTCACCTTGGGGATCGAACGCAGCGGCACGCTCGCGCTGGTGAAGACCCTCTACGCCCAGCACGACATCGTCCCCGAGCCCCGCCCCGATGCTTTTGGAGAGCTGGAGCCAGGGGTGCTCTACGTCGACCTGACGCGGCTGTCGTGGACCGAGCTCAAGCCCCGCCTCGAAGAGATGGTCCTCGCGCGCGGCATCGTGTTCGACCTTCGTGGCTACCCCATCCACAACGACGACCTCCTCGACCACCTAATGTCTGCGCCCGAGGACGCCGCCTGGATGCACGTTCCTCGGTTCATCGAGCCTGGGGGCGCTCCGGTCGGCTTTGCGGACATCGGCTGGAACCGTCGTCCGTCCGAACCGCACATCGAGGCGCCCACGGTGTTCTTGATCAACGCGGCCGCGATCAGCTACGCCGAGTCGATCCTCAGCTACGTCCAGACCCATAACCTGGGGACGCTCGTGGGGAGCACGACCGCCGGCGCCAACGGGGACATCGTCCGGCACGACACCCTGGGCGGCTTCTACGTCGTCTTCAGCGGGATGCGAGTGACCCGTCACGATGGGAGTCCGTTTCACAACGACGGGGTGACCCCTGACGTCGAGGTCAAGCCAACGGTCTTCGGAATTACCGAAGGCCGCGACGAAGTGCTCGAACGCGGCCTCGATGTGCTGCGGCCCAGGCTTCGCCCGGCCGCTCCGTAGATGGACTACTCGGTCGGCACCTTGGGCGGATTGTCGTCCATGAGCGCGGGCTTCTTGGGTGTTTCGTCCTTGGTCTCGGGCGCAGGATCGGGCTCGGGCTCCGGCTCGGGCTTGGCGGCATCCGGCTCGGAGTCGGCCGCTGCGGGCTCGGGATCTGTCTGCGGCGCCTTTTTCTTTTTCTTGGCCTTCTTTTTCCTGTTGGCCTTCTCAGTCGCAGCCGGATCGGCCTCAGGCTCGGCGTCGGCTTCAGGCTCGGTTTCGGACTCGGTTTCGGCGGCGGCGTCGGCGTCGGCGTCGGCGTCGGCGTCAGGCTCCGCCGCGGGTTCGGGATCTGCTGCGTCCGGCGGGGTCGGTTCGCCTTCGGGCTTGTCGAGCGCGGGGGCCTCGGCGGCT
>CAYGTG010000629.1:0-5312 GCA_964352485.1 uncultured Nannocystaceae bacterium
CTCTACGCCGTCGCCCGGTTCATGCGGCAACTACCCTGACAGAGGGGGAAAGGGAGAACGCCAAGCACGGCTGGGAGCTGGGGGCGAAGAAGCGTTTCAGCGCGCAGCGTCAAGCCCAAGACTATTTGCCCCCGGACGAGAGTTGTTGCTCGATCCAGAGCCGGATTCGCTTCTTTGACCTGGATCGTATCGGTTCCTCCAGAAGCACCTCAAGTGCTTGGCGGACCTCGACGGGGCCTTTGTGGTGCATCCAAAGGTCAACTCCATCGAAGACTGCAGCGTTCTTCTTCCGGGCGGCCCAAAAGGCGAGGTGGGAGAAAAGATAGGTTGTCGAGAACGGATGTAGGTCGAACCTAGTCTCCAGGATCCTCATGGCGTCGTTGAGGTTCGGGTGCTCCTCCTTAAACGCCTGGAACAGGCTCGTTCCGCCGCCAGAGAGAATAAGCGCTCTGGCATCTACCTCGGCCGCGGGGTCTCCCTCGGCGAGGCTGCGGACGACCGAGGCGGCTCGACTCTGCTCGGTCTGTGTCACGACCCCTCCAGGGGGATGTGGCTGGCTCGGGGATCTGTCGTCCTCCGCGCCGCATCGTCGAGAGCCGTGGCTCGGTCTTGATCGAAGTTTCCGCGACGCGAAACGGCCTCACTGGGGACAAGCTCCTTGTGGGCGTGGGGCACCTCATCGGCGAAGCCTCGGTTGGGCACCCGACTGACGGCAGGATCGACGCGAACCGCGGCCGTCTGGCCCTTTTGCATCTTCTTTGTCCACACTACGCCGCCGCCACGACCCGGGCTCGCTTTGTATCCCCGCCGCCGTAGAAGGTTCGTGACAGTGTCTTCGCTCATACCCTCCAAGTTCCCCAGTTGTCGAAGCTCCTGTTGGGCGTTCTGAGGCCCGCAGCCGCCTCTGCTGCTCTTTGCGAGACCGAATGGGTCGCTCTCGGCCCCTGGGTCGTCCACATACGCATGAACCGCCAATCCCCCCGAGAGGCCGATCGGGTCCCGCGAGACATACCCGCCAACGTCCGGGTCGTAGTACCGAAACCGGTTGTAGAACAACCCGGTCTCCGCATCCTCGTACTGCCCCGGAAATCGCCACGGACACAGCGCTGCGTCCCCGCCGGTGACCTCGCAGCGCCCGTAGGTATCCGTAACCCCCTGCCACGCAACGCCGCCTTCGGCATCGGTCAGGCACAGCGGCGTGCCGAGGTGGTCGGTGAAGACCGCCATCGCGCCGCGTTTGTGGGAGACGCGGGCCAGCGGTGAGAAACTCTCGGGCTCGAACAGCCAGGTGATGACGCCCTCCTCATCCGGGGTGGGGTCTTCGGGGTCCTGCGTGGCGAGCGTGAGGCACTCCTGCGCAAGCCAGCCGAACTGCGCGTCGTCTTCGGCGCGAGCGCGCAGCATGTCGAACCAGGCTTCGTCCTCGAGCGAGGTCCGAGCACCAAGCAGGCCCTTTGCACGCGCACGCAACTCCGGCGTCCGCAGAACCTGTGGCGGCTCGCCCTCGCTTCGCCACTCGTGCAGCGGCAGGTTGCCGTCCCAGACCCACCGGGTCATGACGCCGCCCGCATTCTTTTCGACCCTGCGCCCAAAGGCGTCGTAGCGAAACGAAACGGCGGTCGCGTCAGGCTTGTCGACCTGAACGAGGTGGCCGGCGCCGTTCCAGTGGAACCACCACCGCCCGCCGTCAGGCTCTTCGCGCTCGGCGAGATTGCCGTCGGCATCGTAGCGATACGTGGTGACGCCGCCCGGGCCGGAGCGCTTGAGGACCTGTCCGGCTTGGCCGTACTCGCGGTCGGACCGATCGAGGGCGGCGAACAGGTTGCCGACCTCGTCCGGGTTGCGAAGCTCGAGCACAGGCTCGCCGCCGGCCTTCGGCGTGACCTCGGTCTTGTGCAAGAACCCACGAACGTCGTGCTCGTAGGCGATCGATCCCAACGCGTCGTCCTCGAGCGTCCGCAGGAGGTCCCCGGGATCCCAGCCGTACTTCCGCAACCGATGGCTGGTGGGCGTGGCGCCCTCGGGCGGTGAAGCTTGACCGATCCAGTGCTGCGTCGGACGGCCGAGCGCATCCCGCCACCAGTAGCTCCGAACGCCACTGTCGCCCGACCCGACGGTACGGTCGACCTCGAGCCCCAAGCGGTCCCGCGTGAAGCTGGCGGACCACCGATGCGCGTCATCCCGGTACGCCACCGACGTGACGTCGCCCATCGCGTTGCGGACCAGGTCCGCCGCCGAGCCTCGTGACGACTGCATCGCGATCCGGAGCCCGTGGTGGTCAAAGGAACCCGCGACCCAGTCTTCGCGGTCCTCCTCGACACCGACAACCGACTCCTTGGTGATCTGCCCCAGCGCGTCGCGTTGCAGCGACACCACGACGTCGTCGGCCGCGGCTTCCACCAGCGCGCCGTCTTTGCGATACGCGTACCGTACAGACAACCCGTCGGAGTGCTCCACCGAGGCGAGATTGCCCGCGTCGTCGTACGCCATCTTCCGAGTTCGCGGAGGCTGCCCGTCCTTGGCCTCGCGAAGGACGCTGAGCACTCGCCCCAGCGGATCGCGCGAGTACAGCGTGGTCTGCCCATCCCACTGCACCTCGGCCGCAACCTCCCCGAGCACGTCGAGCTCGAAGCGATGCTCGAGCCCACGCTCGTTGGTCACGCCAACAAGCTGCCCTTCGGTGTCCCAACGATACCGAACGCTCGAGGCGCCCCCGGCCGCCCGCGTATGCGTACGCGAGGCGAGCTTGCCCATCTGGCAGTAGGTGAAGCTCAGCTCGCGCGTCCGATCTCGAGCCCGCAGCACGTTGCCCATCGGATCGTAGCCGAGCTCGCGCACGTTGCCGTCGGGCTCTTGCACCCGGACGATCCTCCCGAGCGCATCGAACACTCGCTTCTGAACGTTGCCGTTCGGATCGGTGCGCTCGACCACGCGGCCCAGGGCGTCGCGCTTCCAGCCGGTGGTGCTGCCATCGGGATGCGTCGCCTTCGCCAGCCCCCCGGCACTGTTGTACTCGAGCGCAGTTGGCTGCCCCGCGGCGTCGATCACCTGGCGCAGCTGCTTGCCGTCATAAGCATAGTGCGTGGCGTGTCCCAGCGGATCCACGCGCGCGATGACCCGCCCCATCCCATCATAGCGCCAGGTCCACTCGCCGCCCTCGGGCCCGAGCACCGACACCGGCCGATTCTTTTCATCGTACCGAACCTTGCTGACGCGCTTCCCACCATCACCAAAGGGAGACACGACCATCACGACGTTGCCGTGCTCGTCGTGGGTGGTCTCGGTGCGGCGTCCCATCGGATCGACGACGGCCGTTTCTCGGTGCGCGTGATCGTACTCGTACTGCGTGGTCCCGCCGGCAGGGTCCACGATCTCGGTGACCATGAACGCCCCGTCGTAGGCGTAGGTCGTGACCTCGCCCAACGAGTTGGTGACCGCCGCGGTCCGGCCTTTGCGGTTGTAGTCGATGAGGTGGTGGTAGATGCCCTGCTCCGACTCGCCGGCAGGGTCGATGCCCCAGGTCTCCACGCACCGCGCGTAGCGGCCATAGCCGTCGTACTTGAAGTAGAATGTGAGCCCGTTGCGATCCGTTTCGCGCACGAGCAAGTGCCGGTCGTAGCCGAACTTCATCGGCTTGCCGGCGGCGTCGCGCTGCTCGACCAAGTCGCCGGCCTCGTCGTAGAGATACTCGGCGTGCTGCCGGTGGCCCTCGCCGTCGGCGCTGGGAAGCCAGATCCGGGTCAGCCGGCCGCGGGGATCATGCTCGAGCTTGACCACGCGTCCCGACGCATCGTGGACCTCGGCCAATCGCGCCCGCTCGTCGTAGCGGTACTCCACAACGAAGCCATCAGGGCTGCGTTGCCGCACGATGCGGGCCAGCCCACGGTCGGCCTCGTGCGCGGATTCCCCGGGAATCGGCGCGAACTCGGTGAGCACACCGGCCGAGTCTTCGAGCGTGAACGCAAAGTTTCCATGGCTGCGCAAGGTGAGGCGCTCGACCGGATGGAACACCGTGTCGCCCTTGCGCATGACCCCGCCCTCGAGCTTGCGGGTGCCGAACTCCACCTCGCGACCGTCGGCGGTCTGGAGCGCGACGCAGTGCGGCTCGAGCCACAGCTTTTGATCGAGGCTATGTGCCCAACCGAAGCCCAGCGGGGAGTCGCGGTCGAACCAGTTGCTGTTGTAGTTGCGCTCGAAGCGAACCGGAAGCGGCCCCGGAAGCGCGAAGTCGACACCGTCAGTGAGCACACAACCGTTGGCGACATTGACCGGGTGACCGGTGAGGAAACACGCCGACTTGTGGGCGATGTTTCGCGCGCGCCCAAACTTCTCGGGGATGACCTTGTCGATCGCCCCGTGCAGCTTGCCCGCGGCCCACTTGCTGCGGAGCGCCCGCATGCCGGCCAGCATCATGACCTGCGCCCAATCGATGCCCGGCGGCCCCCCGATCATCACCATCTTGGGCAGCCCGGTGGAGACGACCGCAGAGGTCGGCATGCGCACCGGATCGCTGCACGAGAGCGCAGTCTCCCCCATGCGCACCGCGTTGGCGCCCATCATCTTCACCGTCATCGAGCCCATCAGCAGCAGGGCGTCGGACGGGGGAGGGATCGGTGGGTCGGGCATGGGCAGCTTGCCCTTGAGCCCGACCGGTGGCTTGGGTGCCCGTGGGACCGGAGCCCACGACAGGCCCGGCGGGATGAAGATGTGCGGCACCGGCATCGACACCTCGTCGCCGGTGACCGTGGCCGGAAGCCCCGCGATCCATACCTTGCCGGGATCGATCGGAGTGTCGGTGACCCACGCGGTCACCTGGGCGATCAGCTCGTCCATGATCAGACCCATCGGGTCGAAGATCAGCCCCATGAACGGATGGGGAAACGGCGTGGGCACCGGCGCAGGCGTGGGCACCATCTCCATGTGGAGATCGATGCCGACCACCAGGTCGAGCCATTTGCTCGCGATGCTCACGCCGCCAGTGTAGGCGAGCGCGGCCCATTCCTCGACCGTTTCGACGCCGCGAGGACAGGTCCCCAGCCAGGTCTTCAGGTCGTTCGAGAACGCTGTAACATCCATTCTGCGCGCACGTCGTCCCTGCGGGGCGGCGTGGCGTCCGGGCGAGCCTGTGTGTGCGATGCCAGTTGAACGAGTGATCTTGGGTGGAGCGCTGCTCCTGATGGCGGCGTGCGGCGGCGAGGACGAGTCCCCCGTCGACAACGGGGCGGTGACGGGCGCAGAGGTCGACCTCCCCGAGCCCGTCGACTGCGAAGCGCTCGAGGTGGCGGATCGCCTGCGGTGGACCGGCGGTGGTT
>CAYGTG010000630.1:0-5311 GCA_964352485.1 uncultured Nannocystaceae bacterium
CTCCGGGCCCGAATCCGCAATCGGACACGGCCTGGTTCGAAGCCCGAGTGGTGGACGAAGTCGGTGAGCCGATCGAAGGCGTGCCGCTCACGTTCTTCTGCGACGGATCCAGCCACCGGGCAATCACGGATCCCTCGGGCACGGCCCGCATCGAGGCGGCCTCCGGTGCGGGCACGGTCACGTTCGAGGACCAACCCGGCCTGCTCGAGCTCCTGCGCCCGCGGTGGGAACAGGCTCGCGATGCGCCGTGGATCGCGGACGCAGCACACCACACCGTTCTGTCACCCAGCGGGGCGCTCCCGGTCGTCCAGGTCGAACCGCAGCAGGCCCACACGCTGGTCCTCCAGCCCAAGGTGCTGCTGGCGCGCATTCGAGGCATGTTGTTCGACACCAACCGTGCATTCCTGCTGCCCGCAGCCCTGGAGCACCTGCCCAGACTCACGGCGCTGTATGCCGACCACCCGGGCAGCACCCTGCTTCTGGTCGGCCACACAGACACGACGGGCGAGCCGGACTTCAACGACCCGCTCTCCCTCGAACGCGCCGAGTCCGTAGCGGCGGTTCTGCGTGACGACGCGGCGGCCTGGCTGCGCTGGTACGAGTCCTCGGTCACGGTCGCGAAACGCTGGGGCGCCTACGAGGACACCACGATGCTCACCGCGGTCTTCGAGCGCATGGGCGAGGAGGTGCAAGGCTCCCCGCTCCAACACTTCCAACGCACGCGCGGGCTCGAACCCGACGGCGACGCCGGTCCGATCACCCGCGAGGCTCTGATCGCGGAGTACATGGCGCTCGACGGCACCACCGTGCCCGAAGGCGTGGCCATCGAGCCCTGCGGTTGTGGGGAGCAGTTCCCGCTGCAGGACGAGGCCGATGCCAACCGCCGGGTCGAGCTGTTCTTCTTCGATGCCGCGCTCGGCGTCCTCCCGCCGCGTCCGGGCGACATCTGCCCCGCGGGCGATACGACGTATCTACAGTGGCGACACCGAGCCGCGGAAACGATCGACCTCGACGCCGGCACCCACTTGCACGGAATCGTCCTCGACGACCCGATCTTCGGCGTCGCCTCCGGGGTCAGCGTCGAGGCCACCTACCAGACCGGCAAGCAAGCGCAGCTCCAAACCGACGCCGAAGGCCGCCTGCCGATCGAGCCCGATGGAGGCGAGTACGTCGACCTCCGCTACAGCTGGCAAGGCCGCGACCTGTCCCGGCGAGTCTTCACCGCCGTCGACGACGTTGCGTCGGCAGCGGGTGCTTGGCAACGGCTCGTGCACCTTGGATACACGCAGGTCCCCGAGCCCGAGCGAGAGGCTCCTGACGACGAGGCGCTCGAGGACGCGATCATGCTGTTCCAGCTCGACTACGGCGCGGAACCAACGGCGGAGCTCGACGACGACACGGTCGCAGTGCTCCTGCGGGCGCACGACCAGGATCTGCGCCCGTGGCGGGACCGGGATTGGGAGCTCCCGGACGAGCCTGATGCGGACGCGGCCAAACCGAAGGAAGAGGTGTCCTAGTCATGCGTACGCTCTCCCGCTCGATCACGATGGCCTGGCTCGAGTACCAGGAGGCTGGCGACGGTGCCGCGTTCACGCACGTCTGCACATCACGACTTGGGTTTCGCAACGCTTTCGCAACGCTGCCACGCGCCAAGGGCTCCAGCACCACGAGGGTCGCGACGAACGCGAGAGACTCCAAGTTCGTGGTCCGAGCGTTCACCGACCACGGCAAGAGGCCCCTGCGTGGACTCATCGGGATCCCTGGCAAAGCAGACGAAGCGCTCTTCACCAAGTGGATCTCGAATCCGGGAGTCTCCGGGGACACTCTGTCCGCATCGCCCTCCGCATCAAGCCCTGTCGACCTCCTCGTAGTGAGCGGCCACGGAGGCGGGGGTGACGTTTGGGGTGACGTTTCGGGCTCGTCAACCGAAGTCAGCATCCCCGCTGCCTTCCTGCAGAACGAACAGCAGCCGCGCTCCGGTCGTCTCAAATGCATCATCAGCCCGGCGTGCAGCAACGTCAATATGCATGCTGCGCCGTTCTGGCTGGCGGCGTTCCAACATCCACAGCCGGTCCACCTCGTCCTGGGCTACGAAGGCGGCTACAGGGGTGGTGCATTTGGCGCGCGAGCCCTGACGATGTTTGCCGAAGAGCTCGCGAAAGACCACAAGGTTCCGCTGATACAAGCTTGGCGGACCGCGAACGAGCGCGTGCGACCCCAGCAACCGTGGGCCGCACTCGCGGCCCTGGCCGGGGAGGGGCTCAACCTCTCCGACTGGATCAGTGGCGACCTCCCTCCGCTGGCCAACGTCGGAGACTTGCTTCACTTCAACAGCGATCATCCCGACGGTCAGGACGTCGAACTCATCGACGAGAACTACCAGGTGAGCTGGGTGATGGACGATGCCGCTCAGACCGTAATTCACATGCGCAACAACAGCCCGATGAACACGAGTGTCGGGCTCTTTGCGGGGAAGCGCGGGAAGATCCGGATCCGGTCAAAGAAGCCAATCGGTGACCTCAAGAAGGGTCAAGAGGTCTACATCTTCATCTACAAGTACAGGCCAGACAAAGAGTTCAACATCGACGATCTGCTGACCTTCGACACCACGCTGCTCCACCCCCACCCCGACACCGGCGTTCCTGTGGTCAACCCGGAGGAGGGCCGGGTTCTACGGCCTGGAGCTCCCACCACCGACGCTCTGCGCATTGTCGTCCCATTCGATACGAATCGCCTCGAACTGGGTTTCACGGTCAACGCCTCCGCCCCCGACGTACTCAAGCCGGATGGCCCCGGCGAAACGCATGGACGCTACCTTCTCGATCTGTTCCATCAGCACGCCACCATGTTCTTCCAAGGCCGGAACTTGGTGGTCCAACAGATCGGTGGACGCGCGTTCCCGGCGACCGATGGTGCCTTGCTACGGAAATGAGACGCTCCCCGAGAACGTTGCGCTGGCTGTGGAGGTGTCTGGTCGCATTGGCCGCAGGACAAGCATGTGGTCCGCCATCGCCCACGCCTGAGACAGCCGTTGCAACTGGAGCAGCGCAGCCTTCTGTTGACCCGCTCGACATACCCAGCCAGTTCGAGGCCCCCGCAGAACCATCCGGTCGAGAGTCCCCTGCTCCGCTGCCCCCACAATCGGCCGCGCCCACGGTTCGTCCGGAGACCTTGGAGATTGCGAAGGACCGAGACAGCTTCGTTCTGACTGCGTCCCACCCCGTAGGCGGACTGGCGCTACTCCCCGACGGGCTCGCGCTCGTCCACGGAGGAAGCTTGTGGCTTGCATCAACCGAGACTCGAGAACTGACCGAGATCGACGCTGGCGTAGACCCGCATGCGCTCGCCTCCGACGGGCGCTGGCTCTATTGGCTCGGTGATGAGCGCAACGGGAAGCTCAACCTCAGCACCCACGAAACGGACTTCCTACCCCGATTTGGCAGACCACAATCGCAACAGGGCCTCGCAGCAGGGGACGCGCTGTACGGCCTTGGAGCGGATGGCGAGGTGTTTCGCTTGGACAAGCTGCACCCGCGACTCGCCAATCCGGGAGATCGAAGATGGCAGACGATGGGCGGCATCCAGGCGGGTGACCACATTTTTGCGTTCTCTGCGATCGACCGTGTTGAGATGGAGGCGTTCCTGTGGCGACGAGAAGATCGTCGAAAAGGACTGCGAGTGGAGGCAGACCTGCGCCACCGTCACGCCTGGTCTCTCGCCCACGATGGCCGTCTGGTCTTCTTCCGGGGCGAGCAGGTGATGCTCTTGTCCCGAAGAGCCAAGAGTCCGCGGCCACTGTTCGACAAGGCTGACCTCAGCGGCTTGTGCTGGTGCGGAAAGGATGTCTGTGGCGTCTCCGAGAGTGCGGCTGAACTGCGCCTGCGAGCCGGGGAGTCCGACCCCAAGGTTATCGCCACCGGTGTTGGGAGGATCGAACAGCTTCGGTGCGACGCCGAGAAAGTCGCGTGGACGAAGCCGGGGATTGGAAAGTCGACCGAGGTCCACCTCGCGCCACTCATCGCCGCGGACGCACCGCCCGGAGAACAGCACGCCGCTGCGCCCGCACCAAAGGAGTGAAACATGGGGAGCATGACCACCAGACGGGCACGGGAGCTCCGATATCGCGACGGCACGAGAATTGCTCCGACCATGACGGCTCGCCGCGGACTTGTCTTTGCAGTCTGGCTTGCGTTCGCAGGCTGCACGCCGCCGAAACAACCCGCCGCGAGGAAGCGAAGTCCTGCGCCTCATCCGAAAGTCCAACCGCGCCAAGCTGCTTTTCGAACAACAGGGCATTCGAGCGCTGTGTTGGTGCGGTGCGCCGACAGCCCTCTGCGAGGCACGGTCGCTCCTTGAACGATGCGCGAAAACGCGAAAACTACGACAACTTGTCGGATTTGCGGAGACGACAGCGCAAGTCGTATTCGGCCCTTGGCCCCCGGCGCCCTGGTGTGCCCCTCACCACAGCTCTCTCCCTCGGACGCAACCAAAGGTCTCGAACCGCGACTGCCGGAGTGTGGACGTGCCCTGGTTGTATTGGGAGGACCGGGGACGGGACCATCTGTACTCCCTGGACTGGACGGTGGGGGCGGGGGTCACCGTCCTGTCCGCTGCGACGCTGCTTGGGTGCGTGGCCTGGGCGCGCCGCCGAGTCGGGGCGCCTCCTTCGACAGGGGCCGCAGCGGCGGTCATGGTCGCCTCCGTTGCCACGCTGGGCATGGGGTGCGTGCTCATGTTCGGCGTGACGCAGTCGCTCATTTTTGAGGGGATGTTCGGCCGACGCAGCAGCGACCTCATCGAGCGCTTTGCGTGGCCCATGATGCTCCAGGTCTGGTCGTCCGCCTTGGCCGGGCTGGCGGTCTGTGGGCTGGGTTTCCGGGCCACCCGGCGCGGTGTCGACGGGTCTTCTGCGTTCGGCTACCTGTGCCTGGCCGGCGCGGCCAACATCGCCCTGGGCTACGGCGTGTGGTTGCGGCCCGGCGACGGCATGGCTGTGGTGGACATCCAGCATCCGAAGGCTCAGCTGCTCGGGAACGACCTCAAGTGGGTCCATGACTCCGCCGACTACGTTCCCAACGTCGAGGCGACGCTATCGGGCTGGACGGTGGTCAGCGTTGGGGCGCAGCACACCGACCGGGGCCTGCAGATCGAGGCGCGAGCGGTTCGCGGCCCGCTATCGTCCACGAGGCGGGAGTTGATCCCCGTGGTGGTCGATGCCGGAAATCCGCGGCTTCCGCTCACTGAGCAGCGGTCGTGGAGGTTCGACGAGGTCGCCGTCGGTGGGGGGGAGGGTGACGGCGACGACGCACTG
>CAYGTG010000631.1:0-5310 GCA_964352485.1 uncultured Nannocystaceae bacterium
CGAAGAGGAGGGAGGCGGGGATGAGTAGCGAGAGGAGGGTGTTCATGTTGGGGGCGGTCCTTCCCTCTCATCGTGCGGCCTGCGAGGGCTCGCCGCTGCTCGGGTTTCGAAGCGCTTGCGTTGGCCTCTTCTCGCTCACGCGCCGGCAACAAACGCCCGCCCGACAGACACCGCAGATGACCCCATCGGGCGGCTGACGGACCTCCTCCGACTGGACGTCCTGCGCGAAGTCTCCCCGTTGGGTGAGTACGATGCTCTGTTGACGACGGAGCTCGATGGTGGACCACAGCGCTGCAAGGTGCGGCCAATGATGGACTTTCCGCGCTCTTCCGCCGGTCGCGGGGCTCTTTCCGCGGTGCTCGAGTGCGGGGAGTCGGCTCCGCGGGCGCTCAACGCTGGGACGATCTATAGTCCGTGCGATGAAACGAGGCGGGTGGATCCTCATCGGTGTGGTCTCGGGCTTGGCAGCCTGTGGTTCGAAGGTTTCCGTCGAGGGGCGCGACAACTGCGACGCGTATCTCGATTGTCTCGCCGAGACCGATCCGGAGGAGTTCGAGTCGGAGGCCACGGTCTACGGCAACAACGGAAGCTGCTTTGGCAACGCCTCCGATGACGACTGCCAGACCGCGTGCGGGCAGAAGCTCGAGGGGCTGGGCGAGAGCAGTGAAGCTTGCGAGCCGCCACCCGAGCCCGAGCCGGATCCCGGGAACGATCCGCAGCCGGATGCGAACGGATACGTGAACTGCGGTGAGCTCGCGGCGGATGGACCTACGGTGGGACCTGGGGAGCCAGGACCGCTCGGGTTTCCGGTCGCTGCTTGCAACCCTCGTCAGGATCAAACCGGCAGTGAGTACGCCTGTTGCTCCGACGACCCGGCGGCGGTGAGCGGTGATCTGCCAGAGTACCAGAACGTGTCGTCGGGCTCGACTCCGCTGTTCTCGGGCAACAACAATGGCCTGGGGGTCTCGGGCATGTGCGTGCGCACCGGCGACATCCCGGCGGGGTCGGGTCTCTTCGAGCCGTCGGCGGCCAACTGCCCTCTGCCTTGCAATCCCACCTGGGCGGCCGCCGATGTCGAAGCCGTTTGTGGTCCTTCGCGGGTGTGTTGCCAGACGCGCGAGCTCCAACCCGAGGACTGCATTCTCGACGGTGACACCTGGCGGCCCGCCACCGGTGCGGACATCCTCGACGGACGCTCCGACTGGTCGTCGGCCCGCCATCGAACCCACCAGGACCCCAATGGACAGGGATGCTCGACGTTTGCCGGAAGCAGCGACATCGCCAACGGAGACTTCCAGGACTGCATCGAGCGGCTCAGTGTCGCCGACCAACGCGGGTGGTGCCAGGCGCTCCAGCCGGGCCAAGGGTGTCCGGGCGATCAGCCCGGCTACCTCGACGCATGTGAGCAGATCAACATGGGGCTGATACCGCCACCGGTTTGATTTGCGTCGGCGAGGCCAAGCATCAACGCGAAGGGCCCGGGCGTGGGCGAGTCCGGTGCAGTACGGACCCCACAAGTCCTCAAACGCGGTCGGCTGACGTCAACGGGCGACGGACTCATGATGCCAAAACCGCGCAACCTCGGCCGTGCAGTAGGTCTCGCAGTAGATTTCAGTCTCCGTCGACGGAGTCTCCGGATCGTCGTGGATCGGGGAGTCATCCTCGATTTCCGTGGTATCGCAGTGCAGCGCGACGAGGAACTCTCCACCCTCCCGAGCGGCGGTCCGCTTCAACCGGCGAATCAAGCGTCGCTCTACGTTGCACCAAAGCGCATGCTGGATGAAGCTGCTCCCGTCGATGTAGCCATCTTCGACTTCGGCCGCGACGCCGATGATACGCGCCTCCTCGGGCACGTCTTCGACAACTCGGACGTCCTTGCCCGCCGCGACCTTGGGAAAGCTCTCGCCTTCGAACTTGCCAACGCAGGCTGTCAGGCACAGCGCTCCTATCCACCACCTTGAAGTCCGCACGCTTACGGACGATGCAACACGGGGACCAGAACGGAATTCCGGGATCCTGGAAGGGAAGGGGCACTGGTTCGTGCCGTTCAAACGGCACACGTGTGGCTCCGATGCAACACAATCCGGGCGGCTTCACCGTGAGGCGCCGACATGGCCGCGGAGGCGTCGCTCACCCGATCTGCTTCGCTCGACACCCGGCTGCAGCTCCCCGGCCTACCCCCATGCACCAGCCGCGCTCTCCTGCCGCCCGCCGTACTCCGCCATCCGGCTTGTTCCGACTTCATTTTGCTCAACACTGCCGAGAGATGGCTATCGGTTTCCGGCTCGCGGCTGCCACCATGAAAGTCTGTGTCACGCCCGCCCGAAGCTATCCCTCTTCGCCAACGTGGAGGGTGGAACGGACCGATGCGACCGAACCGGAGGCAAAGCCGGCCATGAAGGCCGGGCTCTGCGCGCTGAACGAAGGTGTTCGACCCGTTGGCGTCGACGCCGGCGCCAGGCACCGAACACCACATAGTCGCTTGCGATAGCAGACATAGACATCGCCTATTTCTGCGAAGGTCCCGAGATCCAGGTGGGTAGACGCGGTTATCGTTGGACGAAATAGTCGCGTCATCGCATGGGCGGTGCGCCCGGGCATACTTCGAGCATGGCCTACGGATCCGGTCCCCGCCGCGCATCGGCTTTGCTCGCCCTCTCCCTCGTCGCCGCAGGGTGTTTCGACCCTGACAATGGCGAGGAGCTCAACGTCGGCAGCGGCCAAGTCGGTACGTCGACGGGTGACGCAGGGAGCACGTCGACAGGTGATGCGGCCGAGAGCAGCAGCACCGGCGAGGCCGAGGCAGAGAGCAGCTCGGGCGGAGACGCCGGCGCCATCGAGGCGTGCGAGGACTACTGCGCGCTGATCAATGACCACTGCGAGGACGAGGTCTCGCAGTACCCCGGCACAGAGCTGTGCGCGTCGACCTGCGCCAACATTCCGCAAGGGGCGGCGGGAGACGAGCTCGGCAACAGCGTCGCGTGTCGCACCTTCCACTCCGTCCTCGCTGCCGAGGGCCCGGAAGAACACTGCCCGCACGCTGGACCCGCGGGTGATGGAATCTGTGGTTCCGACTGCGAGAGCTTCTGCTCCCTCGCCGCCAGCACCTGCGACGAGCTGTCCCCCTTCTCTGGATCCGAAGACTGCATCGCCCAGTGCGAAGCGTTCCCGAACGATGTCGAGTACTCCGCCGAAGTGCCCGATGGTGACAACTACGCTTGCCGTCTCCGCCACCTCACGCTGGCGAGCCTCCAGCCCGAGATTCACTGCTCGCACATCGCCACGGACTCGCCCGTGTGTTTCGACTGACGCCAAAGAGTGTGCCCGGTCAGCGGCCGCTTCTGGGGTCGTCGCTTCGAAGCATGGCGAGCAGTTCCCGGGGTCGTGCGGTGTTCGAGGCGGCTGTTCGTAAACCCGACTCGCTCGTCACGCTCGGCCCACGCGGTGACGAAGACTGAACCCCGAGACCCGCCGCGCAGCCGCATCGGGCCCTGGGAGCGCTGGCAAACCGAGACGTCGATACGGAAGACGCGGGCGAGCAGGCTCATCCAGGAGAGCCGATGCCCGGCGGTATCGAGGAGCTGTTTGTCGAGGGCGGGCCCGTTGTTGGCCGCCAGCGCGAGTCCCGAATGTCGTCGTCGCGCAGGTCTTGCCAAGCCTCATCGTGGTCGTGTGCTTGACCTCGTAGCTGGTCGGGGTCCCGGGCCTCTGCTTGGCGAAGCGTCCGGTGAGCGGGGTCGGGCGGCGGCACTCCATCGAACGCACGCGCGATCAAAGCCAGGCGCGGGACAATCATGGCCTGCTCGGCTTGCCGTTTCGCGTCGGCGTCCGACTTTCTCCGCTTCTTCCCCACCGCGAACTCGGTCTCAAAGCTCGTCGAGCCGAACATCCAGCGGGTCGGGGTCGGGGCCGTCTTCGCAGACACACGCCCTGAACGCGTGCCGGTTGGAGCCCGGTGGGTCCCGTTGCTCCGAGCCTCGAACCGTGCCCTTGGTGTAGCCACGCTCGGTGCAGGTTTGAACGCAGGCCTCGGCTTGGCGGGCGTCGTCCATCGACACGCCGACGAACGCTCCGCAGCTTCCGAAGACGATCAGCACCATCGACACGGTCAGCCAGACGCGCTTGCCCGCGCCGTGCTTGCCCGAGATGATTTGGCCGAGCACGTCGAGTTGGCGACTCTTCGCGGCACCGCCCGAAGAGAACAACAGGGCAAGCACGACGATGCCGCCGAGCATTGCGGCCAGGGCTCCGGGCAGCGATAAGGGCATGATCTCCGCCGACATCGTAGCACCGACGGGCGTCGAGTCCTCCTCAAGCCTCTATCCCCGGGACGGAGCTCGTCTCGCCGTCCGTGTCCATGCCCAGGGCGCCAAGCAGGCCGCCGAAGATCTCTTCTTCGCTCAACGTGCGGCTGAGCGCACCCCCTGAATCACTTCATGTTCTCAATGATCGACTTCGCGGTGTCGTGGAGCAGCTTGGTGATGTTCGACAACATCTGCATCATCGCCTGCTTCCGCTGCAGCGCATTCTGCAGGTCGATGTTGAACATCTGTCCGTCCTCCCCGAGGCTCTTCGACTGCTCTTCGAGGCCCTGGAGGTAGGAGCCGATCTCGGGCCGCGAGAGCAACTTCGGAGCCGCGCGGGTCACCGGTTGCTTTCCTGCAACGTAGGTCGATCGAACCTGCATCTTTCGCAGCTTCAAGCCCTGGTCGGGCTCGAGCGCTTTGATCTTTCGACGGACCGCCTGCACCTCTTCGCGGATCTCCGCCTTGGCCGCGTTGTGGTACGCGACCTTGTCGGCGAGGGCCTTCAGCGACGCGTCCTCCAGGAAATAGGTCCTGCGGATCACGACCTGCAGCAGAAGGTCGACGTCCTTGGACTTGGTGCGCGCGTAGTAGGCTGCGAACGCCTTGGACCACTGCTTCTTCGCCCCCTCCGTGTCGCCGGACTTTAGGGACGCGACGACGCCGTCGAGCAGCTTGGCCTCCAGGGCGTTGGTCGGCGTGGGCTCGCCGATGCGGGCAAGGACGCGCGCGACGTGACGAAGGCGCTTGGGAAGCCCCCGCCGCGCCGACTCGACCGGCTCCGCCTCGGCTCCCCCGCGCGTCGCACTCGGCTGCCTCACCTTGGCCTTCGATTCGGGCACCACCGTGGGCTGCACTTTGGGGGCACCGGCGAGGCAAGTGATGAGCGCGATCGTGAACATCGCTTCGATTGTCGCATCGGCACGGCGCAGGCCACAACACCGCCCGGATGCGGCCTCCGGGCCGGAATAAACTGTGCAACGATCGAGATCGACGGTCGACCTCG
>CAYGTG010000632.1:0-5306 GCA_964352485.1 uncultured Nannocystaceae bacterium
GATCTCGGGGTCTCGCTCCCCCGTGTCCCCGACGAGCACGAAGCGTCGACGCTCGAACCTGCCGATGAGGTCCGTGATGACCTCCTGCTTGTGGTCTTCGGGTGCGGCGAGCAGGTCGAGGAACGAACCGTCGGTCCATCGGAAGGGCTTGAGCTGCAGCGAGCCTGCGGGATAGCCCGCGTCCGCGATGAACGTCTCGATGGCGCCGAGCAAGGGCAGGGGAGAGTTGGAGACGTAGTGAAACGCTGCGCCCTGGTCTGCCCATCGGCGATACAGGCCCGCGACGCCAGGGCAAGCTCGAGGTGGGCGCGCAAACGTGTTCTCGATCAGGCGCTTCTTGTCGTGGACCTCGGTGATCTTGATGGTGTCGTCGATGTCTGAGAGGACCGAGACGCCATCATCGGGCAGAAGGAACACGCGACCTGCGAAGTTCCGCTCGTCGCCGGTGGGCAAGACGACGGAGACCTCGAGGGTGTGAGGGGGGCCCTCGGGCAGCAGGAGGACGCCCGAGCAGCGGCCGTCGGAGCCCGACTTGCAGACCTGCGTCGTGGTCGCCTCGGCCCGAATCGTCAGCCGCTTGCCGCGCTCGTTGTCGACCATGAACGGCCGCACGTTGGCGGCGATCCGTTTGGAGGCAGCCTCGTCGACCTGGGTTTCCATGGCCTCCTCGATCAGCTTGACCGTGGCGGCACGAACGGGTCCGTCGTCCTCGGGCTCGAACACCCACGCCTCGACCGGGACGCTCCAGCCCTGTGTGGTCTTGGTGCCGAATGTCGGGATGAAGCGAACCACCTCATCGGAGGCGAGGTTGCTGGGGTTGACGGCACGCGGAGCTGCCGCTTCGGCCTCGGTGCCGGCCTCGTCAGGGACCGGCTGCACTGCCTCCGCGGGACATCCGCCGAGCATGAGTGCGCCAAGAATCCAGCGGCGGAGCTGCGCGGACTTCATAGTCGTGCCGTCAGCTCGGCCAGTCGCTCGGGCTCCGCGAACGTCCGCAGCAGCTGCAGCATCGCGGCCTTGGTCACCTCGGCCGGGCTCTGATCCATCTCGCGATCGATCCACAGCGAGAGCCGGACCTGGCTCATCGCGGTGGCCGTCCGCGCACACAGCTCCGGGTCGTCTTGCACGAACCAGCCCTCGTGCATGCCGGCTTCGAAGGCGGTCATCATCATCACGCGCCCGGCCTCCCAGGCCTGGGTTTGCTCGGGCGTGCGGAGTTGGTCGGTCGTTCCCCACGGCACGCCTTCGCGGAGCTGGCCGCGGAGGTAGTCGGGATGTCCCATGTGAAAGCGAAGGTAGCCCTCGATGCCGCCGCGCAGGCGCTCGAAGGGATCGCGGGCCGCCAGCACCTGCGCGCCCACCTCCCGCATCAGTCTCTGCAGCCGGTCCTTTTGAAGCGCCCGGTAGACGTCGTGCTTCTTGGGGAAGGTGCCGTATAGCGTCGCGAGGGAGACGCCGGCGCCCTTGGCGATGTCGGTGACCTTGGCCTGCTCATATCCGTGGGCCGCGAACTCGAGCTCGGCAGCATCGAGGATGGCTTCGCGATACAGGGCCCGCTTGGCCTCCTGGAGGCGCACGCGTGGGCTGTGATGTGGCTGCGTTGACATCCGGGCCAGCACGGAATATTCCGTGCGAGAAACAGAATGGCAATTCTGTTTTCGGTTCGCCACCGTTTTCTTTGGCTTTCGAAAGGCTCCCGATGACCGACCTCAGTGGACACGCGTCCGGCCCCCCGCCGTCGTTCGATGACGCCAAGACGCAGCGTCAAAAAGCCCGCTCCGCCGGAATGGACCCCGACTACTGGTACGCGGTCGGTCGCAGCGAGGACCTCAAAGCAGGCGAGCACTTCGAGACCCAGTTCTGGGGGCGCGCCATCGCGGTGTTCCGCGGCGAGGATGGCCGCGTGCGGGCGGTGGAGAACCGCTGCGCCCACCGGCACCTCAAGCTCACCGAGGGCAAGGTCGTCGGCTGCGAACTCGTCTGCCCGTATCACGGCTGGAGCTACGACGGTGAGGGCAAGGCCCGCATCCCTCACGACCTGTTTGGCAAGAAGCATCCCAAGCTCCGCATCACGGCACTGCCGGTCCGCGAGCGCTACGGGATCATCTTCATGTTCCCCGGCGACCCCGAGGTGGCCAAGACCCGCGACATCCCATCGATCCCCGAGCTCGAAGGTGCCAAGCCGTGGCCGCACGCGATCGTACAGTTCGACAGCCCCGGGCATCATTCGATGCTGCTCGACAACGTCAGCGATTTTACCCACGGCTTCCTGCACCGCAAGTTCCAGCCCTTCGAGGGGACCGACCTGCTGCGCTGCGAGACCATCGGCGACCGGGTCGAGCTGGAGTACCGCTCCAAGATCGCCGCGGGCGCGATGCAGGACATGTTCATCGACCGCTCCGACTCGGGCGCCGATCACATGCTCGCCTGCTACGACTATCCGTACCACTGGTCCAACACCGAGAACCGGATCAAGCACTTCTTGTTCACGCTGCCTAAGGACGAGAAGACCAACCGGCACATCTTCGTGTTCTATCTGCACCCCAAGGCAATCAAGCTGCCCTTTATCGGGCCCCGGCTGCCGCACTGGCTGATGCAGAAGATGATGCGAATGACCCGTACGGTCACGCTCGAGCCGCTGCTGGGCCAAGACGTCTGGGTGCTTGGCCACGAGCAGGAAGGCTGGGAAAAATTCTGGGACCGTCCCGCGCCAGAGCTCTCGCCGGTCGTGCGGGAGTTTCAGAGCCTGACCATTCGCAAGTGGGAGGCCTATCTCGAGCGCTCCCGTTCGTCTTCCTCAAAGGACGACGGCAACCTCCACCTCGACGTGCTCGCGCAAGGAGCCGCCCAATGAACGCCCCCATCTCCACGCCCGCCCTCCGTATCGACGCACAACCAGGCATGATCCAGTGCTTCGATCCCGCCACTCGGGAGCCGATCGGCACCGTCCCCGTCGACGACCCCGCAGCCGTGGCGGCCGCGATCGGGCGCGCGCGTGAGGCCCAAAAAGGCTGGGGGATGAGCACGTTCGCCCAGCGCCGCCGGGTGCTGTGCCACGTCCGTGACGCCATTCTCGACCGCACCGACGAGCTGTGCGACCTCATCGTCCGTGACTCGGGCAAGACCCGCGAGAACGCGTTGATGGGGGAGATTTGGACCGTTTGCGAGAAGCTGCGGTGGACGATCAGCCAGGCGGAAAAGCACCTCAAGCCCGAGCGCGTCAGCCCAGGTCTGTTTCTGCACAAGAAGGCCCAGCTCGAGTTTCATCCGCTCGGGGTGCTCGGTGCGATCATCCCTTGGAACTACCCTTTCCAAAACATCATGAACCCGGTGATCCCGGCGCTTGCCACCGGCAACGCGATCGTCGTCAAGCCCAGCGAGTGGGTGGCGTGGTCGGCCGGTCCGATCGTCGAGATCCTCCACGATGCGCTGCGGGCCGAAGGGTTCAGCCCTGACGTCGTCACCTTGGTGCAGGGCTTCGGGCAAACCGGCGCTGCGCTGATCGAGTCGGGCGTCGATGGCCTGGTCTTCATCGGGTCGGGCCGCAACGGGCAGAAGGTGCTCGAAGCGGCCGCCAAGACCGTCACTCCGGTGGTGCTCGAGCTCGGCGGCAAGGACCCGTTCATCGTCTGTGACGATGCGGACCTCGAGCAGGCCGCTCACGCAGCAATGGCGGGGTGTTTCATCTCTTCGGGGCAGAACTGCGTCGCCTCAGAACGACTGCTGGTGTTCGACGGGGTCTACGACCAGTTCGAGGCCAAGGTGGAGGATCTTGTCCGCCAGATGAAGCAGGGGGCCGCCAGCCAGGGCGAGCTTGTCGACATTGGGGCCATGGTCACGCCGATGCAGCTGAGCATCGTCGAAGAGCTGGTCGACGATGCCGTCGCCAAGGGCGCCCGCGTGGTCAGCGGTGGCAAGCGGGTGATGGCCGAGCGGGGCGACTACTTCGCGCCCACGATTCTCGCCGATATCACGCCCGACATGCGGATCATGAACGAGGAGACGTTTGGTCCAGTGATGGTGCTGTGTCGCGTTTCCGACGAGCACCACGCGATCGCGTTGGCCAACGGCAACGGCTTCGGGCTGTCGGCGTCGGTGTTCTCCAAGGACCAAGCTCGGGCGCGCCGCATTGCGGACCGCGTGCAGTCGGGTATGGTCGCAATCAATGAGTTCGGCGGCATGACCTACATGGCCCAGGACCTGACCTTTGGGGGCATCAAGCGAAGCGGCTTTGGTCGCCTCAACGGTCGCGAAGGCTTGCGCGCGTGCTGCAATGTGAAGGCCGTCCTCACCGACCGGGTGCCAGGGCTGCATTTTGCCAACAAGCTGTTCCCCGTCGTGTCGGGGGACTTCGAGAAGATCAAGAGCGCGGTCGAGGTGGTCTACCGCCCCGGCATTCGCGGCAAGCTCCGTGGACTCGCCAAACTGGCCAAATCGGTCATCCGCAGCTGAGCAGAGGGATTCGACATGACTCAATCGTTCGACTACGTCGTCGTCGGTGGCGGGAGCTCCGGCTGCATTGCGGCCGCCGGCCTTGCCGACAACCCCAACAACGCGGTGCTGCTGCTTGAGGCCGGCCCTGCAGCCGAGGAGCACCCCGAGACGCTCAGTGCCGACGGCTACAAGGACGCGTTCATCAACGACGAGCTGTTCCTCGAGAGATTTTCGACACCGCAGCAACATGCCGCAAAGAACCGGGTCTTCCTCGGCACCGGGTCGGTGCTCGGGGGCAGCGGATCGGTCAACGGCATGGTCTACACCCGCGGCGCGGTGCAGGACTATGCAGAGTGGCCCGCCGGGTGGCAGTGGAACGACGTCGTGCCGCATTTCGAGCAGCTCGAAGCCAGGCTTCGGCCGAATCAGCGCCCGCCGACGCAGTGGACGCAGGCCTGTGTCTCCGCTGCGACCACCAACGGGTTTCGCTTCAGCGATGACTTTCACGATGGCGACCTTTCGAACGTCATCGGCTACGAGTGGATGAACTACGAGGGCGACCGGCGTCGCAACTCGTACGTCGCGTTCATTGCGGATGCGGAACATCGTCCCAATCTGCAGATCCGGACCAAAGCCAAGCTGCACCGCATCGTCTTCGATGAGCGCAAGCGAGCGGTCGCCGTGGAATTCGAGCACGCCGGAAGCCTTCAGCGGGCCGAGGTCCGCCACGAGGTTGTGATGTGCGCCGGCGCTCTCGAGACGCCGAAGTTGCTCATGCTCTCGGGTCTCGGATCCGATCAAGCGCTTCGGTTCGCCGGGGTTCCCCAGGTTGCCGAGCTTCCGGGGATCGGCCAGAACCTGCACGACCATCC
>CAYGTG010000633.1:0-5304 GCA_964352485.1 uncultured Nannocystaceae bacterium
GTATCAGGTCTGTGAGGAGATCGGCCGCGGCGGCATGGGGCGGGTTCTGCGAGCGCGGGACCCCTCGCTCGACCGGGACGTCGCCATCAAGCTCATCCTCCCCTCGGCGCTGTCGAGCGCCGCTCGGGAACGATTCGCGCGGGAGGCCGTGACGCTGGGGAAGCTGCGACACCCCAACGTGCTGGAGGTTTTCGACGTGGGGGACGTTGAGGGGATGCCGTACTTCGTGATGGAGTTCGTCCCGGGGAACAACCTCGACATCTGGAGCCGAGGGCGAGCGCCCTCAGAGGTCTTGGCGTGTCTTCGGGGCGCGGGACGAGGACTCGCGGCGGCCCATGCCCAGGGCGTTCTGCACCGCGACTTCAAGCCGTCCAACGTGATCGTGGGACCCGGTGACCGTGCGAAGGTGGCCGACTTCGGACTCGCGGGCTTCGAGATCGACCACACCCTCGCGACCGGAGGCCGCGGGTCCATCGACTCGCTCACCAACACCGGAGCTCTCATGGGAACGCTGGCGTACATGGCGCCCGAGCTGTTGGACGGTGGAAGGGCCAGCATCCACAGCGACCAGTTCGCCTTCTGCGTGACGATGCACGAGGTGCTCTACGGCAGCCGGCCCTTCGCGGGGACGGACGCGCGCGCGCTGTCGGCCGCCATTCGCAACGCAGAGATTCCACCCGAGCCGGAGCACATCGTCCTGCCCCGCCGGGCACGCCGAGCCATGGCGCGAGGCCTGTCGTCCTCCCCCAGCGAGCGGTTTCCGTCCATGGGCGCGCTGCTTCACGAATTGCGGCCTGGGCGGAGCACCCTCGCCAAGCTCGGGATCGGCTTGGGGCTCGCCGCCGGCTCGGGGCTGATGCTCGCGGCCGTGTTTGGACTGGGCAACCCACGGTCCACCGCGTGCTCGGCGTTCTCCGGCGAGCTGGACGGGGTTTACGGTTCAAAGGCGCGAGAGGCGATCCGCGCTTCGTTTGGAACCTCTGATCTACCCTATGCGAGGGCGTCGTTGCGCAGCACGCTCGAGGGGCTCGACGCCTATGCCGAGCAGTGGGTCGCTGGAACGACGCGCAGCTGCGAAGCGTCCGCACTGGGGGAACTCCCCGGCGATGTGCTCGACCTCCGCATGCGCTGCTTCAAGCACGCTGCCCAAAGCCTCGAGGCGATGGTCGAGTTGCTGCAGTCGCCGCAGCCGACCCGCGTCGAACGGGGAAGTGCGCTCGTGGCCACGCTGCCCAACGTGCGGCTGTGCACCGATCTCGAGGCGCTGAAGCGACTAAGCGTACTTCCAGCCGACGCCGCTGAAGCCGCGCAGGCCGAGGCTCTGGATCCCGTCCTGAGCCAGGCGCACGCGCGGACCTTGGTCAAAGACTTCGATGGAGCCTGGGATGTGCTGCAGCAACACGCGGAGGCGCTGGATGCCGCCACGTACCCGCCGGTTGTGGTCCGCACGCTCCGGGTCCGGGCACGGGTGTTGTTGGCTCGTGAAGACCTCGAGGGGGCCAAAACCGCGGGGCTGCGGGCGCATCAACTCGCCGTGGAACATCGGCTCGACCGCGACGCGTCGCGCACGGCGAACTTTTTGGGGGAGATCGCGGCGCGCATGGGCAACGAGCAACAAGCGGAGCGCTGGTTTGACGTGGCCCTGTCGCTTGCGGAGTCGGGAGGGTTTCATCAGCTCAAAGCGTTCACCCTGACGACCGCTTCTAAATTCTACGAGCGCCGTGGCGAACTCGACCGCGCCGTCGATGCCGCAGCGAATGCCGTCGCGCTGATCGAAGACGATCCGAGCTACCCGCCAACCTCCCGCGCCGACGTGCTGTTGAGCTACTCTGACCGGCTCCTTGCCCGCGGCGGCAGTGACGATGGCCTCGCGCAGCTGCAAGACGCTCAGCGGATCCTCCTGTCGGTGCACGGCGACTCCCACCCGTCGATCGGCAACGTTGAACGCTCTCTTCAGGTTCGAGCCTCTCGCCGCGGCGACTACCAGGCCTCGCTCCGCCATGGCCGCGAGACCCTCCGCATCATGCTTGCCATCTACGGTGAGGGGTCCCTGCGGGCGATCGCGGCGACCGTAAACCTCGCGATCGCTCTGAAGGAAGTCGGGCGCTACGAAGATGCCGCCGGCGAACTACAGCGCGCCGATGCCATGCTCAAACAATGGCCAGTGGACCGCAGCTCGGTGCGCATTCCGATCTTGGCCAACCTCGGCAACGTCATGCTCGCGCTTGGGAGAAACGACGCCGCGCGGGATGCTCTGACGCAAGCCGGAGCGCTGCTCGAGGCGCGGGCAGACCAGCGGGAGCGGTCCGTGCTGATCGACAGCATGCTCTCGCTCGTGGAGCTGCGCGACGGTGATCTCGACGGGGCGCGGCGATTGGCCTCGGGTGCGCTGGAAAACTCGGTCGAGATTTTCGGCGAGGACCACTTTCGTACCGCCGACGTGTGTCGACGACTGGGCCAGGTCGAACTCGAGGCGGGGAACTTCGCGGCGGCACGAAGCCTGTTGTCGCGGTCCATCGCGGTCGAAGATGTGACCGAGGCCGACCGTGGAGAGTCGACATACCTGCTCGCACGGGCCACCCTCGAGGATCCCGAAGCGACCGCGCCGGATCGTGCACGAGGCCTGAAGCTGGCGCAGAATGCCAAGCTGGCCCTCACGGACAAGCCCGCGTACGCGACGGTGCGGGCCGACGTGGACGCTTGGATCGAGCGCCACACGGCGTCGAAGTGAACACGAGCTTCGGCTGGGCGCGGCTCGAAACATCGTGCATACCGACGGGGGGAGGTGGCCCCAACCGCGGGACGCGGAGGCTCAACGCCACGTGTACGCGGTTTCGTTTTGGGGGGATGTGCACCCTTGGGATCGCGCGCGCCGCTGCGGTACTTCACAGTCATGGATACGCGACATGACTTGGTTTTGATCGGGGCCTTGCTGGCGATGGCATGCGACGGGGGAGGGTCTGCACAGGGCGAGGGATCGCAGACCGAGGGCGGATCCAGCAGCAGCGGTACGGGAACGCAGATGAGCTCTGGGACCACATCTGGCGGCTCAGGTGGCGCGTCTTCGGCCGGCACCACGTCTGCAGGTGAGAGCGGTGAGACCACGCTGACCGACTCGGGCGGGCAGACGAGCACGGGGCAGCGCGACCCGGTGGCGATCAGTTTCCCGGCCGAGGGCGACGAGCTGCTGTTCTCGGTGCCGGTGCGGGTCGATGTGCCGGAGGAGACAACGGCGGTCGAGGTCGCGGCGGGTGGTGCGAGCTGCACCGCAACCGCGCCGGGGTTCGACTGCTTGCTGGACGTTTCAGGGTTGCCCGCTGGCGCAGTGCAGATCGTGGCGACCGCGAGCGACGGCCCGCTGGCGGGCGAGAGCGCAGAGGTTGGCGTGATCCGGCGAGCGATCGAGCCGATGTGCACCGACCAGGCCGACGCGCTCGATGCCTGCGTGGTGGACCGGGCGGGCCGGGGACTCGCGGCCGGGTTTGAGGGGGTGTCGTACCTCAACGCGGACGGGCTGCACGCCAACGTCAACACCGGCGGCATGACGGGGATCGACGCGCGAACGTATGCGGAGCCGCCAACCGAAGTGGAGGCCAACGTACGCATGGGGCTGATGAACGAGTCCACCGCGTGGAACCTCGAGGGTGGGCGCTGCTCGTTGCCCCGCTGCTACCCCACGTCGCGGCGGGCTCGCGCTTTGCAGGCCTACGAGGACAACGTGCTGTTTCTGTGCCCCGAACACCGCGACGTGGGGATTCGCGATTACTTCCAGTGGCAGGCGGGCTTCTACATGCTCTCGCAGGGCTCCTCGAGCTCGGAACGTGATGAGACCGCCAAGGGGCTGCGGGCGCTGGGCATGATGCCGGTGCAGGCGCGCGATGCTGCCGAGGCGGCGCTCGCCCTGGGCCCTACGTTGGCCATGCTGTTGGTGCGCTCGCGCGTAGAGTCCGACCTAGCCTACCTCGAGCCGCAGACCCATCCCACCGCGTTCCCAGACGCCGACAGCGGCCTGCGGATCTTGGAACTCGCGGCCGCGCTGCGGGCCGACGAGCTGCCGCCGATGGCCCGAGTGACCCTGGGGGACATGACGTTCCCCGAAGACTGGGGAATGGTGGAATCGCTGCAGACGCCCTACGCGCTGGGGTTCACGCCCGCGCTCACGCCCAAGGCACCGCTGGGGGGGACGTTCGAGGTGACGGTCGATCTCTCGGCCAGCGAGGACCCGAACGGCCGACCGTTGTTCTTCTTCCCGGCGGTTCTGCGCGACACCGGGGGCGACCTGGAGGTGGAGCGGGTGGACGCCTCCGGCACCACGTGGGTGCTGCGCGGGAGCATGCCGGGCGACCAGAGCGTGATCACCGGAGGCCACGACCGCACCGTGTCGCGGGCCACGGTCGCGTTGTTCCCCCACAACGGCGTGTGGTTGGGGGCACCGGTGTTCGTCTCGGTCGGCGGCCGCGCCAGCGAAGACGCGGCGCCCAACGACAACAACCTGGACTGAGGCGGGCGTCCCAGAGCGGGCATTGATTTCGCGGCGGACGACGGCACGTGTCGTACCGAGCATGCGCGCTGCGTGCGTGCCTGCGGCTCCTTCCTCGTCGACCGTTGATCGGTGGCGATCGCAGGGGAAGGAACGGTGGCGCCACCGAGTCCGGAGGTGACTTGCGAAAACGGGGTCCGTGACGGAGACGAAGCCGATGTTCGGCGAACTCGCGGCCGGCACAGTTGAACGTGGCGCGTCGTTCGAACCCCGCGACCCCCAGCTTGTGGGAAGCGGATCCTCGACACACAAGAGCCAGGCTGTTTCCAGCCCGGCTCTTCCAACATCAGGGTCGTTGTCCTCCGCCTTCGGGGCGGCGGGGTCTTCAAAGCGGGCTATGGGATTCGAACCCGCCCAGAGGGATATCATAAACATCAACGATCGCGGGCCGTTAGCACCTAACCCCCCGATATCCCTCGGGTTAGCCATCCCGTTCCGTCCCGCTTCATCCCATCCTGTTCCGCGTCTTCACCGAGCTAGGTGGCGACACAGGTGGCGACACTCGGCGACATCGGGCGGCTATGGGTAAGGGATCCCGGCGCCGCGAGCTGTTGCGAAGTTTGTGGTGCGTGGTCATCGTGGCGTCGTGACCGGCGAATTCTACGAGTACCTCACCTACGGAGTCGAGGTTGGCCCAGCCAGGATGCTGCCAGAGGATAAGAGTCGTCTGAACGCTCCTGCGCCTGGAATCGCCGCGGCCGAGATCCACCGTGCAGACGGCCTGGTCATCGTGTCTATGGAGGGCGAGACGGACGACGACGCGT
>CAYGTG010000634.1:0-5302 GCA_964352485.1 uncultured Nannocystaceae bacterium
GATCGAGACCTCGAATCCGCTCGGGCGACATGTACTCCGGCGTCCCCATGATGCCCCCGCCTCTCGCCGACAGCGAAACATCGAGTCCAGGCTCGGCCATCAGCATCTTCGCGAGTCCGAAATCCAGCACCTTCACGAAGTCCGGGTTGTCTGTCCGAGAGATCCGCATGCAGTTCTCCGGCTTCACGTCGCGATGCAAGATCCCCTTCTCATGCGCCGACTGCAGGGCGCGACACACCTGCAAGATGATGGGCTTGGCTCGTTTCCAGCCCAGCCCTGCCTCGCGGTCGAGCATGTCCGAGAGCGACTCCCCCTCGAGAAACTCCATCACCAGGTAGAGCGAGCCGGTTGGCGTCACCCCGAAGTCACTGACCTCGACCACGTTGTGGTGAGAGATCTGTGAGATGGCCTGTGCCTCCTGGAGGAAGCGCTTTCGAAAGGAGTCATCGCCGGCAAACTCCTGGGCGAGGACTTTCACCGCCAGCGTCTTCCCGATGGTGACGTGAGTCGCGCGGTACACCGTCGCCATCCCGCCGCTACCCAGAATGCTCTCGAGGCGGTAGCGCCCATCGAGAACCTGACCGAGGAGGTTGTCGACCTGCGCAAACGATGACGTAGGCGCACGTGTGCGACTCATCGAACTGGCAGCGTGCGCAACCATCCGGCGCGAAGCGTACCACTCCGGCGAGCCGCCGGGCTCAGGGTGCTTCAGCTCGATGCGAAGAACCGGAACCTCCTCGTCCGAGTTCCAGTCCGTCGACCAGACCTGGGGCCTGAGGAGAGGTCGCACAACTCGCTTTCAGTCTGCGGCACCGTGCTCGATGACTGCGGCGTTCGAGAGTGCGCCGGCTTGACGCGCGAGCCCGTAGACCTCGGACCATGCGCCGCTCTCGGCGGCGGGACTGTGGTTGCGCACAACGTGTTCGCGGGCCGCGATCCCCATCGCCGCACGCTCGGCCTCGGGAAGCTCCAACATCTCGACGATTGCACCGGGGAGCTGGTCAAGCGCGTCCAAGCCCAAGAGGGCCCCCGTCCGCCCATGCTCGAGAATGTCGAGATGCCCACCGACTGCCGTCGCCAACACAGGTCGTGCTGCCGCCATCGTCTCGAGAACCGCGTTGGGCATGCCCTCCTGGAGCGATGGGAAGGCCAGGACGTCGCAAAGCGAGAGGAGCCGAGACAGCCTCTTGGGGCTGCGCGCGTACTCCACGATGTGGATGCGCTCGCGAGCCAACGGAGCGAGCCGAGCAAACTCCTCGAACGCTGGCATCGCGTCTTGGCGCACGCCGCCGATCAGCAACAACCGGACGTCTCGGCTGCGCGCGAGCTCGGCGAACGCCGGCAAGAGGAAGCGCATCCCCTTCTTCTCGCGAAGCTCCCCGCTGTAGCCGATGACCGTGGACTCGCCCAAGCCGAGCGACGCCACCAGAGAGTTGTCCGGCGTCTCTGGCCGAAACCGCTCCGTATCCACCGACTTTGCGATGAAGTGGGTGGCCCGATCATGCATGCCCGCCGCCAAGCGACACAGGTGGCGAGTCACTCCGGTCACGACCGTTGCAGCCTTGAGCGCGTGCGACACAAACGGCAGGTCTTGCCGCCTGTAGGGTGCACGATCACCATCATTGCCCCGCATGCTGACCACCGACGGAAGCATGAGCTGGGCGGCGGCCATCACCGCGGCAAACCCCGCATCTACGGCATAGATCCCATGGACCAGGCTCGCGCCTTCAGCCTCGCAAACATCGACGGTGTGCTGAACGAGCGCGGCCATCGTGTCATGGTCTGTCGGGAGCCGCCCCACGGGATGCATGTGCACACCATCGACCACTCGGTGGCCGCAGCTGCCCGGGGCGACCTCTTTCGAGAGGACCATGACGTGGACGTCCTCGCCGCGTTCGAGGGCCTGTCCTGCGATCCGCGTGGTGGCGACCGCGAGTCCCCCGCGACTTGGCATGGCACGCTCGGCCACGATGACGACGGTGTCGTTCATGAGCGAGAACCTAGCAGGCCCGAGTACACGGCTTGGATCTCCTCCCTTCGGTGGGCCCACGTGGCGTTGTCACGAACCCAAGCTCGCGCGGTGAGGCCCATCGCCTGCCGTCCCGGGGCGTCTTCCAGCGTGGAAAGGATCTGCTCCGCCAAGACCTTCGGTCGCGGTGTCGACACGAGGATACCGCGGTCGTCGTCGACGATCTCCCGAACACAGGGAAGATCCGTTGCGATGACCGGCCTCGCCGAGGCCATGTACTCGTACAGCTTGATCGGACTGCACCCCTGGGTCTTGTTGCGGGTATCCCGTCTCAGCGGCGCCACGCAGATGTCGGCATCGAGCATCTGCTCGGCCAGTGAAGCGCGTCCAAGCGCCCCCGCAATGGAAACGTGAGACTCGACGTTGAGGCGCCGCAGGTGACGTTCGAGCTGGGTTCGCCAGCGTCGTCGAACGGGCCCGGCAAGAACGAACTCGATGTCCCGCTCTCGTGCGCAGCGCCGCGCCGCCATCAGCAGCTCCGAGACCCCTTGCCATGGGGAGAGCGTCCCAGCGTAGAGCACCCGAGCGCGCGGCCGAGAAACCCAGCGCCCGGTCTGCTGCGGTGGGTTGGCACCGTTGGGAATGACGTGGGCCGGAGTCCGCTCGGGGAGCCCACGCCCCCGAAGGAACCCCAGCGTCGTCTGGCTCTGGGTGAGGACCACATCAGCCGCAGCCAGCGTTTGGGCCTCCAGCTCGCGAAGACGCGTCAGCATCTGCATCGACTTTCCGACCGAGGGGTAGTGGTACTGCAGCTCGACGCTGGGCAACCCGTTGGCCTCGAACACCGCTGGAGCGCCGGAACGCTGCGCGAACGATAGCGCCGCCTGCCCCTCGAAGATGCCCCGGAAGTGCACGATGTCCGGTCGAAGCGCCTCCAGCCGGCGGCCCACTGCATCTCGGAACGCGAGGGCCCGCACCAAGAAGTTGCGCTCGTACAACGCAATGGGATGGAGACGAACACCGGGTGGAACCTCGAGTTCGTCACCGCCGCGCAACGTGACCAAGTCGACCTCAAAGCCCGCGTCTACGAGTGCCCCCACGGTCGCACAGATGCGCGTTCCAGACCCCTTGGCGTTCGGGAACGGTTCGAACGCGATGTATGCGACCCGGCTCGCCAAGACCCAAATTGCATACCACCGGGTACATGAAACCGTCTGCTGCTAAAATCCAGAGCGTGACTGGCCAAGCAATCGAGCTTCGCGACTCGGACAAGACGGTCAGCTACTCCGGCACACCGGAGGAGGTCGAGCTCCAGTGCGACGCGCTGGCTCAACTCGACAAGAAGACCGAGTCCCAAAAGAAGATGCTGGGTTTGGGAGCCGTCGGCGCCCTGCTCGTCATCATCGGGGGGTTCTTCACCGAGTCCCTCGTGCTCGGCGGGATCGGAGCCGCCGGCATCGTGTTCATCGGCATCATGTTCTCCGTCGTTCGCAACGACGATATCGAGGACCGAAAGCTCGAGCTCGCCCGATGGATCGTCGACACGCTGAGGCCAGAACTCAAGGCAAACCGGCCGCTTCAGCTCGATCTGGACTTCCGTGGATATGACAACCGCCGGACCGATGGGACTTGGTTGACTCTCGCCATGACGTTGGAAGACAGCGTGGGCCTGCGCTTCTCGGTGAGCACCCACTTCAAGCGCAAGACTCGAAGCAAACGCAAATACACGAAGATCAAAGACAAGCTCCACGAACGCGTCTCGCTCACATTCGTGGCGCCCAAGGGCAAGTCGTTCGACCCCTCGGTTCAGGAGAGATTCCAGAGCTTTCCCGTCCCGAAGCTTCAGCTCCGGTCGGTGAAGGTGACACCCAAGGCGGCCACGGTCGTCTACGCGACGCAAGCGATGCAGCGCGTTCGCGGACGGAACGGCTGGTCGAACGCGGGACTTCACAGTCTCGTCGAGGGCTCGATGTCGCTCGCGGCGATCATCGCGAGCTATCGGGCCCTGAGCGTCGCGCCCCCCGGAGGGGCCTGACCCGTGTACGACGTGCCATCGATGCTCGAGTCGCCCGAGCTGATCGACCCCCTCGCCGAAGCGATCGAGCGCGGCGAGAACCCCCGCTTCCTGCGCTCGGTCAAGATCAAGCTGACCGCTCGGTGCAACCTCAAGTGTGTCATGTGCCGCTACGGCCGCGGCTGGACGCCTCCAGAGCTCGACGAGTCCCGCTGGTCCCAACTCCTGCCGCAGATGGCCGCGCTGGGTGCTCGCAAAGTCCACTTCTCGGGCGGCGAAGTCCTGGTGCGGCCGGACTTCGAGCGCATTGCAGCCGTCGCTGCTGGCGCGGGTCTCAAGGTGACGCTGACCAGCAACCTGACGCTGCTGACCAAGGAGCGCGCAAAGTCCTTGATGCGCACCAAGCTGAGTTCGATCTCGACGTCGATCGATGGCGCCACCGCCAAGATGCACGAGTCCATTCGCGGCATCCCGGGCAGCTTCAAACGCACGCTGCGCGCGATGGAGCGCATCAGCCGGGAGCGGGAACGGCGAGGCCGGCGGACTCGGGTGCGCGTCAACTTCGTGATGATGCGGCGCAACTTTGCCCACTATCCGCACATCATCCAACTCGCGGCGGAGCGCGGTGCCACCGATGTGGTGCCGATGCCGGTCGACAGCAAGCGGCCCGAGCTGAGGTTGTCCAAGCAACTCATCCGTCGCTACAACAGCGACGTTGCGCCCCAGGTCGCGGAGCTCCGCGCGCGCTACGGGATGCCAGTGAACGAGCGAATGCTCTACCCGTTCGGGCGCGCGCGCGAGGCGATCAGCGACTCGATCGACGGTCGATACGCCGCGGATTTCTACCGCACGCGTCTGTGCTACGCGCCGTACTTGCACATGTTCGTGGCGTGGGACGGCAAGGTCTACCTATGCTGCATGACCAATGGGCGCATCGAGCCGCTGGGAGACCTCGCCGTGCAGAGCGTCGAGGAGGTCTTCTTCGGCCCAGCCTTCGCTGCGATCCGAGCTGAGATGATGCGGGAGCGACTCCCCGCCTGCCATGCGTGTGACATGTACTTGGCCGAGAACGAGGCGTTGTCGCAAGCGCTTCCCGGGCCCATCGGTACGTCTCCGCTCCGCTCGCTCCCAGTGCTGTCAGCCTGAAGTCAGCTCAAGACCCACTGCGCCACGGATTCGCTGCCATGGATCGGCGCACGACGAGGTGCACGATGGGTCAGCGAACTCAGCTGGACACACAGCCGTTCGACGGCCTCCGGGGAACGGACCGTTCGGGCGACGACCAACATCTTCGCGCATCCGTCGTCGCCCGAACGGTC
>CAYGTG010000635.1:0-5257 GCA_964352485.1 uncultured Nannocystaceae bacterium
CGGCCCGACGGGGTCGCGATCGGGGTCGCGTTGGATCCGGTCCTGCTAGACACCATGGCCCGACGGATGATGGAAGAGGGCGAGATCCCGACCCGCTAGGACGAAGATGGCAACGAGGATGCCGACGGGATCTACGCGGTCTCCATCAACGAGATCGAGGCCGGCGGCACCGGCAGCAACCTCAACACGGATTTCCGCGTGTGGCGGACCGCCGAGGGGTACTGCGGCTTCGCCAACGTCTCCATGCCGGTGGAAGTCCGGCTGTCGGAGAACATGAAAAAGGTCGAGGTGACCGCCGGTGCAGCGATCCTCATCCCGGGTGAGAACGAGGGCATCGGGGTTGCCGCCGAGGAGGAGGAGTCGCTCGTCGAGGACAACCAGGACCTCGTCGCGACCTTCCGCGCCGCGCTCACCGAGCAGCTCGCGGAAACGCTCAACTTCGAGGAGCTCGGCGTCGAGGGCAGCCGGGTGATCTTCACGACCCAGGATGTCGTGATCGATGAGGCCGCCATCAACACGCACCTCGACTTCGAGATCTTCGAGAAGCCGGCGGACGAATAGCGCCAGCGCGATATCGAACGGGACCGCGAGGACCGCTTTGCCGACCCGTCCCGGCCTGACGCTGGCACCAGAGCGGATCGTGGAGTATGGATCGGAGGAAGCGCGAGTGACCTCACCCGCAGTCGCGCCACAAAACCGCTCCTAAACGCTGCTCTAGCAGCCAAATCCGCCCCGTAGCGCCCCAGGCGCTTCCCCCCGTCATCGCTGAATTTTCGGCCCCTGCAGTCCACTGGAGGGCGTCACCACCCTCGGGGTGAATCCGGGGCGCGGGTGTGCTACCACGCCGCCCCGACCTCTGCGGTTTGGGCGAATCTCCGCCCCTGCCGTGAGGCGCCGTCTTGGCGAGGAGGATGTCATGAAACGTACTGACCAAGAACGTATCGAACGAGAGCTCAAACGCCGGGAGAAAAAAACGGCGGTCGAGTCTCGGCGCGTCGGCAACCGAGAGGACATGGACGCCACCCCCGGCGGTTACATCCAGGCCCTGCTCGACACGCTCCACTACGACAAGACCACCATCTACAACGCCGCGGGCGACGACGAGATCCTCGAGATCATGATGTCGATGAAGGAAGACCTCCCAGAGAACAAGTGGGAGTCCGTGATCCGGTCCGCAATCCGCAAGACCAAGGTCTCGGAGAAGGACCTGGCGTTCGACGAGCTCAAGGAGACTCTGGCGCAGGCCTGAGTCCCTTGCTGCCGAGCGGGGTCCTCCTCGCCCGACAAAAAAAGCGCCCTGGCCCATGGCCGCGGGCGCTGTTTTTTTGCCGCCCCACGAGCGCGGAGGGGCCGGGAGGGCTACTCGCCTTCGCCTGCAGGCTCTTGTTGCGGCGCGAGCTCGGGAACGACGTAGCCCAGCAGCTCGTGGCGCCACATGGCGGCCGCGGCACGGCACTGCTGGACGCCCAGAGCGCCCCCGTCTGCCGCCGCATAGCCGAGGACGTCGCAGACCTGTGCGATGCCTTCGGCGCCGTCCTCGAACGCGCTCAGCAGCGCCTGGTCGACCTGGTTGCCATCGCGGCCGGGGTAGGAATCGAGGACGCGATCGGACAGGAGTGGAATCGCTTCGGCCAGCTCCTCTTCGATGCAGTCCGCGAGAAGCTCGGTTCCGTCGACTTGCGCCTGCAGCAGCGCTTCGGAGGCCACCTCGGGGATCTCGGAGCTCGCATCCGCGCCCACGTCCTCGAGCGCGAGTTCGTAGAACTCGTAGCACTCTGCGTACTGCGTCTTCGCGTCCGGTGCGGACGCACGCCCGCCTCCGAGATCCGCAAACACTTCGACAGCCTCGGCGAGGTGGAGCTCAGCTTGGGCAGCGCATCCAGCCTCGACGGCAGAGATCGACTTTTCGAGGACCTCGTCGTGCGCGTCGAGGAATGTTGCGCACAGCTTCCCGTGCTCCGAGCGCCATGCGTTGAACGCGTCGTCGACGTCGTCGGCGAGCGAAGGCGCGGTCTGCTCGAGCGTCAGCGCAAGCGCCGAGCGGACGGCATCGTTCGCATCCGAGACACACTCGATCCGGGTCTGCTCGATCTCGGTTCGCTCCGAGAATCGAAGTGCACTGGTGCGCGCACGCTCGCGCCGGGCCGTGGTCTCGCAGACGCCGACAGCCCGAAGGTGATTCTCCTGGATCTCGGGGTCGAGCTCGGCACCCTGGGCGTCGTCCGCCTTGCCCCCGACACCAGCGCCGGGCCCGGCCCTGCCCTGGGACTCGTCGTCGCAGGCGGTGAAGGTGAGTCCAAGAAGAATCGCGGCGGAGATACGGAGCGCTGACATATGATGTAGACCGATGTAGGAGAGCGGAGCCAAGAGAGTGACCGGACCCGGCGTCGATGTCGAGTCTACCGGGCCAGGCGCCGGCGAGGACCGATTTTCCCCCCTCTATGCCGGGCCTGAATGCGCTGTGCGCATTCAGCGCAAATCGTCGTCGGGGAGCGAGTAGGGAGACGGGCCACGGTAGTGCTCGTCGATGGGTGCTCCGCTGCGAATGGACGGGAACGCGCGCTGCTCACAATCCATCCGCTCGCAAAGGCGACACGTCACACCGATCGGCAGCGCGCTTTCAACCGTCTCCACGTCGACACCATCGGAGTAGATCATCTCGCGCGCGTGCTCGACCCGGCAACCCAAGCCGATCGCTTGGATCGTCCGCGGCACGTGGTGGTCCCCGTGCACCCGCAGCACGGTCCGGGCGACGCAGAAGAACACCTGCCCGTCGGGCATCACCGAGGTCTGCACTCGAATCGCCCCTGGGGACAGAAACGATCGGAACACATTCCATCGCGGACACGCTCCAGCGAACCGCGCAAAGCGAATCCCGGAAGCGGAGTAGCGTTTGGAGATGTTGCCCGCGAGGTCGACCCGAATCATGTGAAACGGCACCCCCTCATCCGAGGGCCGACGCAGCGACGTGATGCGATGGCATACCTGCTCGAAGCTCGCCCCAAAGCGCTGCCCCAACAGCTCGATATCGTAGCGCTCCCGGGTGACCGCCTTGCGCATCGCGGCGTAGGGCATCTGGACGGCTGAGGCAAAGTAGTTCGCGAGCACGACCCTGGCCAGCCGAACGCTGCCCTCGCTCGAGAGCAAGGAGTGTCGCGCGAGGTCGGAGAGCAGCTCGTCGTGTTGGATCAGCGCGTACTGAGCCGCAAGCTGAAAGATCCGGCTGGAGTCGGGGAGGACCTCTGCGAGCTCGAGCCGCTTCTTCGAGGAGTCGTAGCGCCGCAGCGTCAGCGGACGCTTGCGAGCGCCTTGGAGTTCGACTTCGATCCCGAGGCTATCGCGAAGATGCTCGACCAGTCGCGGCTCGAGGAGTCGGCGAGATCGCGTCACGGCCTGGTCATCATCGACCGGCAGTTCGAGCGTACGCCGCAGCGCGTCGGCATGTCGTTCCAGGGCATCGAAGTAGTTGCCTTCACGCTGGATGAAGTCGCTGACCTCCTCCGACGCGAGCGCGGTCCGGACCGAGCCCACCTCTTGATGACCGTCGTAGATCGTCGCCGCCAAAGAGTCGGCCGATCGACTCGCCTCTTGGTACGCGCGGAACAGCTTGACCAACCGGCGAGACAGATCGGGGGACGCGTCGACGAACCCTTGCAACTCGCTTTGGGTCGGGGGGCCCTCGCCGAACACCGGATCCGCGAGCACTTCGCAGAGGTCGGGCAACAACGTGTCGTCTGCATCGAACGCCGCGAGCTCGACCTCGAATTCCTTGGCCAGGCGAAGCAGCAGGGACGCGGTCAGGGAGCGCTGCTGGTGTTCGATGAGGTTGAGATAGCTTCCCGAGATCCCCAAGCGGCGCGCGAGCTCGACCTGGGTGAGGCCTCGCGCCTTCCGCATTTCTCGGACCCTCGCCCCCAGTTTGCTCACCTCCACGGACACGCCATATTTATTTTACACCCTTTACACCCTTCACGCCGTCCCACTCCAATGCCGATAACAGTGCAAATTGTGCACGCTATTCACCTTGACCCCAGGGTTTTCTTGTAAAAAGATACACCCACGCGGCTCGGGCGGCATCTAGCGCCCACGACGCCGTTCGGAAAGAGCCCCCATGACGCACGCCGAAGGATTGACGATCTCCGCGCCCCGCGCGAACTACGCTTCCGTCCTCACCCCGGACGCCCTCGCGTTCGTCGAGACCCTCGTTCGAACGTTTCGACCACGCGCGCTGGAGCTGCTGGAGCGGCGGCGAAAGACCCAGGCCGAGTACGACGCGGGCACGCTGCCGCAGTTCCTGAGCGAAACCGAAGCCATCCGCAGCGGCGACTGGACCGTGGCGCCGATTCCCGAGGACCTCAAGGACCGCCGGGTCGAGATCACCGGGCCCGTCGATCCGAAGATGATCATCAACGCGCTCAACTCGGGCGCGAACACCTTCATGGCGGACTTCGAAGACTCGAACGCACCGACATGGACCAACCTGATGGTTGGCCAACGTGCGCTCGCCGAGGCGGTCCGCCGGACGCTGAGCTTCGAGGACGCGGCCCGAGGAAAGTCCTACGCCCTCCGAAGCGCAGGCCTCGCCACGCTGCTGGTGCGTCCCCGCGGTTGGCACCTGCCCGAGCGACACATGCTCGTGGACGGCATCCCGGCGACCGGCGGACTCGTCGACTTCGGCCTGTTCTTCTTCCACAACGCCAAGGAGCTGCTGGCCCGGGGGTCGGGGCCCTACTTCTACCTTCCCAAGCTTCAAAGCCACCTCGAAGCCCGCCTGTGGAACGACGTGTTCGTGCATGCGCAAGACGCCTTGGGTGTCCCGCACGGCAGCATCCGCGCGACGGTCCTGATCGAGACGTTGCCGGCCGCGTTCGAGATGGATGAGATTCTCTACGAGCTACGCGACCACTCCGCGGGCCTCAACTGCGGGCGCTGGGACTACATTTTTTCGTACATCAAAACGCTGCGAAACCACGCCGAGTACGTGCTTCCGGATCGTGGAGAGGTCGGGATGACCCAACCCTTCATGGCCGCCTATTCCAACCTGGTCATCAAGACCTGCCACCGCCGGGGCATTCACGCGATGGGTGGCATGGCCGCTCAGATCCCGATCAAGGGCAACGCTGCTGCCAACGACGCCGCGCTGGCCAAGGTGACGGCAGACAAGCTTCGTGAGGTCCGCAACGGCCACGACGGCACCTGGGTCGCCCACCCCGCCCAGATCCCTGTTGCGCGCGCGCTGTTCGACGAGCACAAGCCC
>CAYGTG010000636.1:0-5251 GCA_964352485.1 uncultured Nannocystaceae bacterium
TGGTCAATTCGACAGGTCTTCTGCCGACTGTGATCACCGATGCCGCCGTCGTGCACGAGGCCGTCGAACGCGCGATGGACTACATCGCCGAGGACTATTGGAGCGGATTCGTGCGGGACTTCTTCTTCATGGAAGAAAACTGGAATTGCTTGGCGGCCCGCGCCGCATTGGGTCACCACCGCCACGACGGATACGAAAAGTTCTGCCTCGACTACGTCCGGTACAAGGCGCGGTTGATCCTCAGTGAGGAGGACGCGGTGGACCCCGATCTCGTCGGGGGGTACGGCTACGGCAACGTCCTTCTCCCGCACAACACCGGGTCGGCGGGCTTTGGTGAGGCCGGGTCGGCGGCGCTTGCCATCTCGGAGGCTCGAGGCGAAGACGCTTCGGACATCGAGGCGCCACTGCGCCGCGCGCTCGAGTTTCTGCTGCACCACCAGTGGGATGACGTGGCGTGTTTTGCCTGCGAGGGCCCGCATCCTGTCGCAGGCGGGTTTAGCGAACACATGGGCTCGCCCACGGTTCGCATCGACTACGTACAACACGCGTGGGCCGGACTGGGCCACAGCGCTCGCGCGCTGGGACTGCTCTGAGGACGATGGCCGACCGTTGGCAGTTGTGGGGAGGGGCCGTCGCGCTTGCGATGACGGCAGCCATCGTGTGGCCCGTCGTGCCCGATGTGGACAGTTTCCCCCTGTCGAACTACCCGATGTTCTCTACGCCCAAGACGACGCGGGCGAAGATCTATCACGTGGTCGGCTTCACGGCCCAGGGGCGGGGGATGCCCCTGTCGCCACCGATGCTCGGCACCGACGAGATCATGCAGGCGTATCAGACGGCGAAGCTCGCGATCCGCGGAGGCCGAGCCCAGGCGCTGTGTGAGGACACCGCCAAGCGCGTCCAGGAAAGCGAGACATTCGCCGAGGTCACGCGTATCGAAGTCCGTATCGATGTCTTCGACGCGGTCCGCTATTGGGAGGGCGATCGATCCACCAACAGCAGTCGAGTCCTTGCCCGATGTGGGGTCCGCCGATGAGCGGGCTGCGGCGAGTGTTCGCTCCTGCGATGCCAGCGGAGCGGCTGGGCATGTTGAGGATTCTGATCGGGCTGTACGGCCTCGTCTACTTGCTGGCGCGCGCCAACGTGATCTGGGGCGTCACGCGGTATCCGGCTGCGCAGTTCAAGCCGGTCGGGGTCGTGGCGCTGCTGCAGACCCCGCTACCGCCAGGGCTCGTCGCCGCGGGGCTCATACTCGCGCTCACATCGGGTGCCGCGTTCAGCCTCGGGTGGCGGTTTCGTTGGACCGGGCCGCTGTACGCCGCAGCCCTGCTTTGGGTGCTCAGCTACCGAAACTCCTGGGGCATGCCGTTCCACACCGAGAACCTGATCGTGTTGCACACGTTCGTCCTTGCGGCGGGACCGAGTGCCGCGGCATGGAGTCTCGATTCGCGAGGCCAACCCACCGCCGAGCCCCACGGTCGGTTCGGTTGGGTGGTCGTGCTGATGTGCTGGGTCACCGCACTCACCTATTTCGTCGCCGGATGGGCGAAGCTCTCGCACTCGGGCCTGGGATGGGTCACCAGCGACACGCTGCGGAACTTCATCGCCTACGACAACGTGCGAAAGGCCGAGCTTGGTGACGGGTACTCGAGCTTGGGGACGTGGATGGTCGCCCATGCTTGGGTCTTCCCGCCGATGGCGGCGGTGAGTCTCAGCGTCGAACTCTTGGCTCCGCTGAGCGTGCTTCATCGCCGCCTCGGCATGCTGTGGTGTGCGGCGGCGTGGGGGTTTCACATCGGCGTCTTGGCGCTGATGTACATCTTGTTTCACTACCCGATCCTGGGATTCGCGTACGCGCCGTATTTTCCCGTGGAGCGCTTGGGGCGGTGGGTACTGCGGCGTTGGGGCTATGGGCGAAGCTCAGCCGGCGGACCGTAGCGGAGGCGCAGGCCCCAGTGCGAGTGGAGTGACAGCGGAGCCCATCCCGCGGAAGGGTCGCAGCATCAAGCGCTCGGCGACGTTTCCGTGCAGGTGTTGGAGTCCGTTGAGCACCGCCTGCCATCGCTCCTGGTCGCGGACCTCGGTCGCGCTCAGCGTGGATTCGGGCAGGTCGCTCGGTTGTCGCGCACGTCGATGAATCGTGTCCGCGACCCACAGGGTCATGCACAGCCGGGTGGCGAACATGGCCGGGAGAAGGAGCACCGCGGTTGCCCACGCCGTGAGGCTTCCGGAGATTGCCAGGGCGGTTGCGCCAACGCCCAGCGAAGCCGCAGCACCGCCGGTCAGCCGCAGGCCACTGGATGCCGCGGGCTTGGCGAGGGCAGTGCTTCGCAGGCTGCTTCGTGCGACGACACGAAGCTTTTGTGCGTCCGCTTCCTCCGCGCAGCGGCCAGGGCTGTGAAACCTCTGCACGCTGATCGACGCCGAGAACGACCCCCTTCGCACCCGGAACGAGGCGCCGCTGAGGGACCCGGACAGCCAGATTCGGCGGATCTCGTATCCGGCGTTGGCGGGCAGGTGCCGAGCGAGAAGATCCGCGGCGCCCTCCAGAGTGTCCGCCGCCACCCGTTCCGTGTAGGTGGAACGAGCTGCGAAACGAACACTCCAGTCAAGCTGGCCGCGGGCCGTGTGAGCCATCCAACGATCAGCGTAGCGGATCGAGACGGCGAGGCCAGGCTTGCACCCGAGGCATGTCGCCCCTCAGCGTAGCGTGCGCCCGAACGGGAGCAGCGACAGGGGGATCAGCTTGATGTGCTGCTTCGCGAAGGGAAGCCCGACGATGGTGATGGTGAGAATGCAGGCCCAAAGGAAGTGCGCGATCGCGAGCTCCCAGCCGAACAGCACCAACCACAGCAGGTTGAACACGATGCGCAGCGCGCTGTTGGCGTGGGGCAACTCGCGCACCTCCTTGCCGAACGGCGTCAGCGTGGCGGCGCCGATCTTCATGGCCTGAATGCCAAAGGGGATGCCGATGATCGTCACGCAGAGGCCGAGGCCCGCGACGATCCAGGCGAGGCCGGAGAGCAGCCCGCCGAAGACGAGCCAGATGAGATTGCCAAGCAGGGACATGGGGGGCGGATGAGACCGCGGGCGGCACCGCGGCATTCCCGACTACTCTGCGTCGTCCTGCGGGCAGCGCAACCCGTCAAGAAGCGTGTAATCAAAGGTGCGGGGTCGGGGCACCGGATGGGTCAGGCCGCCAGGCCAGTCGAACTGAACTGCTCACGGGCGTGCTCGCTCCGGCACGGAGCCACGCGGGCATGGCGGCAAAGGCCGAGACGCTCGCGTGCGATGCGATCGTCTCGGCTTGCGAGAACGCTAGCGGCAAGGAGGACGCTGGGCAGCTCAGCGCTTGGCGTTTTGGATGTGAATCGCCTCGCCAATGGCGTGTTTGGCCGCTTCCATCACCGCCTCACCCAGCGTGGGGTGGGGGTGGATCGTCAGGCCAATGTCCGGCCCGTACGCGCCCATCTCAATCGCGAGCGCAGCCTCGGAGATGAGGTCACTCGCCTCGGGGCCAACGATGTGCACGCCGAGCACGCGCTCGTCTTGCGCATCGAGGACCACCTTCACGAACCCGACGGCTTCGTCGATCGCCAGGGCGCGGCCGCTGGCGGCGAAGGGGAACTTGCCAATGTTGACCTTGTGTCCCTTGTCCTCGGCTTCTTTCTTGCTGAGTCCAGCCGAGCTGATCTCGGGATCCGTAAAGACGACGGCGGGAATGACCCCGGCATCATTGACCGTCTTCTTGCCGGCGATCACCTCGGCGATGACTTCGCCCTCGTGGCTGGCCTTGTGGGCGAGCATGGGCTGACCGACCACGTCGCCGGCGGCGTAGATGCCGGGCACATTGGTCTGCTGGCGATTGTCGACGGGGATGAAGCCCTTGTCGTCCAGCTTCACGCCGGAGCGCTCGATGGCCAACCCGCCGGTGATCGGGAAGCGACCCACTGCGACCAACACGACGTCCGCGGAGACTTCGCGGGTCTCGCCGCCAACGTCCATCTTGACCACGGCCTTGCCGTCGCGCTCTTCCCAGCCCGTCGCGCGAGCTCCGGTGATGATCTCACCACCATCCTTCTTGATCTGCTTGGCGACCGGCATGCCAAGGTCCTTCTCCATCGTGGCGAGAATGCGGTCCATGCCTTCGACGACGGTGAGCTTGGTCCCCAGACGCTGGAAGGTTTGGCCGAGTTCGAGGCCGATGTACCCGCCGCCGATGACGATCATCTCGCCGGGGATTTCGTCGAGGGCGAGTGCTCCGGTGCTGTCGATGATGCGCTTGCCGTCGTACTCGAACCCGGGGATCTGGATCGGAAGAGAGCCGGTCGCGATGACGATGTGCTCCGCTTCGACGATGTCATCGGGCTTCTTTTTGCCGTCGACTTCGGGGTAGCTCAGCTTGACCCGCTTGGGCGCCAGAAACTCAGCGGTGGCCTGCACGTAGTCGCAACCGTTGGCTTTGACCAGGCCATGCACCCCGCTGGTGAGCTTGTGAATGACGCCGCCCTTCCAGGCCTGCATCTTCTTCATGTCGATCTTGGGCGGACCGAAGGTGATGCCCATGCCCTCGGCGTGCTGGGCTTTGTGGGCGAGCTTGGTCGCGCTGATCAGTGCTTTGGACGGGATGCAGCCCACGTTGAGGCAGACGCCGCCGGGCTGGGCCTTCTCGACGAGCATGGCGTCGACGCCAAGCTGACCGAGGCGAATGGCGCAGGGATAGCCGCCGGTGCCGGCACCGATGACGAGGGCTTTCTTCTTGATGATTGCCATGGCTGGAGCGCACTCAGACGGAGAGGAAAAGAAGGTTGGGGTTCTCGAGCTGACGCTTGACCTCTTGCATGAAGCTGGCGCCCTCGAATCCGTCGACGACGCGGTGGTCGAACGAGGCGGAGAGGTTCATCAGGTGGGCGGCCACGACGTTGTCGTTCTCGTCGAAGACCGGGGTCTTGCGAATTGCGTGCACACCCAGGATTCCGACCTCGGGGTGGTTGAGGATCGGTGTGGCGAGCACGCCCCCAATGGCGCCGAGGCTGGAGATGGTGAACGTGGACCCCGTGAGGTCTTGCCGCGAAGCCGTGCCCTCTCGCGCCGCATCGGAGAGGCGGGTGATTTCACGGGCGACCTGCAGGATGCTCATGCGGTCTGCGTCGTGAAGCACGGGGACCATCAGGCCATGGTCGGTCGTTGCCGCGATGCCGATGTTGTACTGCTTGCGCTTGACGATGTTGCCGCCGGCGTCATCGAGGAA
>CAYGTG010000637.1:0-5239 GCA_964352485.1 uncultured Nannocystaceae bacterium
GGTGGAGGTGGCGTGGGGCTGAGGACTTCAGGAGGCGGCAGGTCGACCGGCTCCGGGGGCGGTGACTCGAGCCCGCACCGCCTCAGGCCCGCCGCCGCTGCCTCGCGGTCTTGCGGGTCGACCTCGGGCGACCGAGAGAACTCGCGATACAGCGCGACCGCAGCATCGCAGCGACCCAGCTGCTCCTCCAGAGACGCCCGCATGAACATGAAGATCGGATTAGGCTGGGCGAGGTTTGCGGCCTCGATCAGGCCGAGCGCCGCCTCGAGATCGCCAGCCTCGACGAGTACAGCGACCTCCTGAGCAACCTCCCGCGGATCGGCCGGTGGCGGTGCCGTGGGCTCTGCGAGGAGCGCTGCGGCCATGGCGATCGAGAGCAACATGGACTACTCGCGCACCGACGGGGGAAGGAGGGCCTTGGCATCGATCGACACCGCTTTGCGATCGGAGGACGCAGTATCATCGGCGCGGCCGGACTTGCGGCGCCGCTTCTCGTCGCGCCGGGGCGGGTCTGGATCCGGAGATTCGGGCGATTCGGCAACCGTGGGTGGTGAGGAGGGTAGCTGCGCTGGAGCTGAAAGCTCGGGCGCGGTGTTGGGTTGCGGGTCGGCCGCAGCCGGAACCTTCACCTGAGCTCGAACCGCCGGCGGCGAGTCTGCAACACCCGGGCCCGGGCCGGGCGAGACGGACACATCCGAGTCGATCACGCCGGGCGTGGACGTGGGACTGGACGATGCGACCGAGACCCCGACCAGCACACCGAGGCCTCCGATGGCCAGGCTCACCGGAACCCACGGCCACCACCGGGTCTGCCTCTCCTCGCGGACGGTCACGCGCTTGATCGTGCTGCGATCGATCGCAGGCAGGGGCATCTCGCCCAACAATCCTTGCAGGACCTCTGCGCGATGCTCCTGGCCCAGCTCGAGCTGATGCTCCGCCGCGAAGCTCCGAAGCGCGGTCTCGAGCGACGCCGCGTCGGGGTACCGTTCACCGGGTTCGACCGCGAGGCAGCTGTCGATGATCGCGGCGAGCTCAGGCGGAAATTCCGGGTCGATTTCGGCCGGAGCCGCGTAGTCTCCGGACAAGATTCGTCCGATAAAGCCGTAGTCGTTGTCGGCGAAGAATGCCCGCTCTTGCACGCACAGTTCGTACAACAAGATCCCCAGCCCGAAGACGTCACTACGACGATCGACAGCATCCCCGCGGCACTGCTCTGGCGACATGTACCCGATCTTTCCTTTGATCGTGCCTGCCCTCGTATGCTGCGTACGGCCATGAATTCGGGCAATTCCGAAGTCGAGCAGCTTCATCCGACCATCGCTTGCAAGCATCACGTTGGACGGTGAAACGTCGCGATGCACGATCCCCGTGACGCTACCGTCGGGGGCAACCCACTCGTGCGCGTAGTGCAGCGCGGTCGCGAGTTCCGCCACCACTCCGACACCAAAATCGAGAGGAACGCGCTGGGTGTCCAGCGTCTTGAGCACGTCCCGCAGCGTCGCGCCGTGCACGTACTCCATGACCAGGTAGTGCCCCCCCTGCGCGGTGCCAAAGTCGTAGACGCGGGCGATGTTGGGATGGTGCAGCCCGCTGGCGAGTTCAGCCTCGGCGAGGAACATGCGAAGGAACTCGAGGTCCCACGCGAGATGGGGCAACAGGCGCTTGACCGCCGCCAGTTCGACGTCGCGATCCTGCGGACGTGCCGCGAGGTAGACCTCGGCCATCCCACCTGCGCCGAGCCTCTCGACGGCAACGTAGTCTCCAAAGCGCCGTCCGATCTGCGGCGCATCATCGTCACGACCCGGCATCGCCGGGGACATCATAACGCGACCGCTCGTTGTCGCCCGCAACGGCGGCCCGACTGGCCTCCACGGACTTCCTCAGCCCCAGCAGCACGGATTCAGGGATCCCCGAGTCGCTCTCGGTGTTGGGCAGCGACCGCGTCCAGTCCTCCAGATCGTGCAGGGCATTTTCTCCAGCCCGGCCCGTCGCGAACTTCTGCACGCGTTCGCGCAGCGTGTCCCGAGCGCGCGAGAGTCGTGTGGTGACCGTGCTTGTAGGGATACTCAGGACCTCGCCAATCTCGCGAGAGCACAGGTTTTCCCAGTAGTGGAGGATGATGATGCTCTGGTCCCCCTCTTTGAGTGTCGAGAGTACGGCCAAGAGGATGCGTTGCTCTTGCCGACGCGCCATCAGGGCACTGACCGTTGTCGTACGTTCGCCGGATCGGTCGCCAAACCTCGCACGCCGACGGTCGCTTTGCTGACGGGCGATCTGCTTGAGGAGCTGTTTGTGGGCGATCGAGAACAGATAGCTTCGGAACGAGCCGTCCTGCCGAAACCTCTCTCGGCCCTCGACCGCGGCCAAGAACGTGTGCTGAACGAGGTCCTCCGCAACGCCCGACCGAAGCTCGAAGAACCGGAGGATCGCCGCGTAGTATCGCTGGCACAGCGCGTCACCCGCCTCGGAGTGTCCCTGCCTCCATGCCTTGAGCAGGTCGAAGTCGCTGGCCCCGTCCACGCGCCGAGTATACGGGCGCGCCATGACATCCTTCGCGGAATGTTGCACAGTTTCGATCTGTGGGATGGAGGCCTCACCGCGGTTGGAGCCTGTGGGCGGGCCTCATCGCGAGCCTTGGGCTGAACGGCTGCCTCGATGCGGGTGCGTTCACATGTAGCGAAGCCGTGCAGTGCGGCGAGGGCTCGTGTGTCGATGGACGTTGTGCGTTCGAAGACGCGACGTGCACAAGCGGGCTGCGATTCGATGAACATGCGCTCCCACCGATGGCTGGCGTGTGTGTACCCGCCCCAACCTCCGCATCGTCGGACACCAGCACGAGTTCGCCGACGGGCTCGACCTCCACGACAACGACCGACGCGACCTCAGGGTCGACCTATGAGGCTGACGTCGATTCCTCCGCAGCGATGACCTCGGAGGACTCGACCACCACGACCGGCCCGATGCTCTGCGACGGACAGCCGTGTCCGTGCACAGCCCAAGTCGTCGCAGGCGCAAATCACAATTGTGCATTGCGCAATGACGGTTCGGTCGTTTGTTGGGGCCGAGACCAACATGGGCAGCTCGGAAAGGGACGGGCCAGCGGCTCGGACCCGTGGCCCCATCGCGTGCCCTTGCCCGCAGATGCAGAGATCGTTCAAATCGACGCCGGAGCGGAACACTCCTGCGCTGCGTCCGGCGATGGCAGGGCGTGGTGCTGGGGTCGCAATGGGAGCGGCGAGTCGTCTCCGGGAACGAAAGAGCCGGTCGTCGGACCCACGGAGCTCCTGGGCGCGCCCTCGCTCGAACGTATCCACACCGGATTCCGCTTCACGTGCGCAACAGCCGAGGACGGACGCTTCGCGTGCTGGGGCTTCAACGCGAGCTCGCAGCTCTTCGATCCGTTTGCCAGCACCGACTTTCTCGTATCCGGTCCCCACTCCGACGATGCACTCGACGGCTTCGTTCTCGGTCGAGAGCACGGCTGTTTGTGGTCCAGCTCTGAGCTGTGGTGCTGGGGCGGCAATGGCGACGGACAACTCGGTTCAGGCTCGGTCGGGGGGGAGTCGGCCGTCCCGAGTCTGGTCGAAGTCGACATCACGACTGCCAGTGCCATCGCCTCAGGTGACCGCCACACCTGCGTGGCCACCAACGAAGGCGTTGAGGTTCGGTGCTGGGGTGATGACCATGAGGGACAGATCACCGGAAGCGAAGCCGGCCGGCAGCCGGTCCCCACCGAGGTCTCTTTGAGCGCCGTTGGTGCCGTCACGCTGCTGGCTTCGCGCGATGACACGACATGCGCCTGGCTCGACTCCGGCGATCTCTACTGCTGGGGTGGCCAAAACGGAGGGCATTTGGGAACCGACGTCCCCAACGACCAGGTGCTCTTCCCTCCGGCGCGCGTCACGGTCGCCGACGAGTTCCCCGACGAACCCGTGCAGCTGGCCGTCGGTAACTCGCATATCTGCGTGCGAAGTGCATCTGAGCGCGTCCGCTGCTGGGGTCGCGACAACTTCGAGCAGCTCGGCGGCATCGATCCGATCGCCGGACAAAGGTCGGTCGAGATCGACGTCGAGTGCGAGTAAAGCGGCGCTCACCCCACGGAGCGGCGGCGCCGAGCGGCAGCACCGAGCACCAAGAACAGCGCCATCCAGCCCGCGCGGGGCTGATCGTCCTCGGCTCGGCAACCGCAGCCCGAGTCGTCACCAGCATCGAGCCCGGCGCTGTCCGTATCACCACCGGGGAGCGCTCCGGAGTCGTTCTGGCTGTCTTCACCGTCACCGCCATCGCTTCCGGCATCTGAGTCGTCGCCAGCGCTGGTGCTGCCACCCTCGCCCGTGGTCTCGGGTTCGGCCGGCAGAGGATCCATATCGACGCCGATGCGAACGGTGACCGACTCGGACTCGTTGCCGCTGTAGTCGACCGCGCGTGCGCCGATCTCGTAGACGCCGGGGGGGAACTCGGCCGGGAAGACAAAGGGAGCGTCGTCGTTGGTGCTGGTCGAGATCACCTGGCCGTCGACGAAGAGCTCGAGCGTCTCGATGCCATAGCCGTCTCCGTCATCGGCGTCGATCTCGATGGTGATCTGCGCGGCGCCGCCTTGGCTGTCGAAGCGCTGTCCGTCGGGAGGCTGGGCGACCGCGACGTCGGGTGCGCTCGTGTCGGCGCTGAGGTCGAACGGAGCCCCGCACACCGAGGAGTAGCCGCCGGCCGCTCCGCCCCCGCAGCCGCTCGCCCAGCTACCACCGGCCACTTCGGCGTCGAGCGGGAACCCACGGCACTCCGGCCCGGGGTTCCAGGTGCCGTCGGCATCGTGGCAGGGCGTGAGGTCAAAGCCCGACTCACTCTCAAACCACTCCATGCCCAGGTGCATCAGCGAGTAGAAGCCACCCGATCCGCAGGCTCCGCCGTAAGAGGTGATGCCAAACACCCGCCACGTGCCGTCGCCCCCGTCCCCATCGGGGAGACGGACGTAGACCGGCCCGCCCGAGTCGCCCTGACAGCTGTCCTCACCGCCGCCGCCGACCTGCGCCTCTCCGTTGGCATCGAGCCGAACGAACTCGGTGAAGACCTCGTGTTTGACACCAAAGCCTCCCGCGTCGGTCTGTCCGAATCCAACGACCGCCACTTCGCGGCCCGGGGTCAGCACCGAGGTCTCGCAGCCCATCAGGGGCGGGACGATCGGGATGTCGTCCTGGGGCTCGGAGAGCACGCAAAACGCCCAATCCGTGCCGGCCCCGGG
>CAYGTG010000638.1:0-5234 GCA_964352485.1 uncultured Nannocystaceae bacterium
GTCTTCGGTCCGCACGACCGAGACCTGCTCCCGTGGAAACACCTCGAGCCAACGGCGAAGGCCCTCCTCGTAGCGGCCAGGCGCGAGGTAGGGGCCCCGGATCCCCAGACGAGCTGCCCAGCGCTCCCGCTCGAAGTCGCGGCGATAGTCCGACACCAGCCGGAACTGCCACCGCCCCTCTTGCTTGAAGCGGACATGCATCGCGTGATGGGAGAACGCCCGAGCCACGGGGTCTCGCGCGACGACGATGAGCTTCACCTTTGGCAGCACGTCGAAGATGCGCCGAGGAGGAACGGTCATGAGCATGTTCGCCGACGCTTCCCCCGTGATGTAGTTCCGGCCGGATTCGATCGGCTTCGACAGGGTCGTCTCGACGATGCGGTCGCGCTCGTCCAGATCGAGGATCTGCGACTCCACCGCCGCATCGGTCGCAGCGGGGAAGAACGCCCGATACTGCTCGATGTCTCGACGGACCGCCCGGCTGGACTTGGAGAAGAAGTGCGTCTCCTTGACCGTGCAGGGAAGGACAGCGGGATGCTCGGTGAGGTAGCGGTACAGGGAGGTCGTCCCGCACTTGCGCTCGCCGATGATCATGAAACTAGGGAGCAGCCCGGTCATCCACGCTCAGGAGCGCGCAGCCTAGCAGCCTGAGCCCGGGGCCAGGACCGCGACGTCAGCCGCGCCCTTGCAAAGGCCCGTCATTCGCGCGACGACTCGCGGGGCCGGCGGCGACGCCCGCCGCACGCCTGGTACTCTCAGCGGACGTCGTGCCGCGAAAAGCGCATGCCCCATGACTTCGCCTTTGCTTGACGCTTCCCCTGCTGAGACCGCCCGTGTCCGGGCTGGTGCACTCGCGTCCTTCGGGCCCAAGCGGGCCTGGAGTCTGCTGCTGCAGCTGACCGATCGCCTGCGCGACAAGGGTGCGATCTCTTCGCCGATTGGCGTCGTCCTCGACCCCGACGAGCGGCTGCTCGAAGTCCCCCTCTCGCAGGCCTCGCTGATCCTCGATCCCGCGCAGAGCCGTGGCTGGTCGGCGCCCGGAGCTCTCGAAGCCGAGCTACCGCCGGCCACGAGCGAGCTGCTCGACCTCTTCATCCCGCTGTGTGTCGGTGAAAATGCGACGTCGTTCGTTGTTGCTCACCTTGCGCAGTCGCTCGACGGCCGAGTCGCGACGGCCTCCGGGTCATCGAAGTTCATCAGCGGTCGGGAGGACCTCACGCACACGCATCGGCTTCGCGCGATGTTCGATGCCGTTCTCGTGGGTGCGCGAACGATCGAACACGATGATCCGCGGTTGACCACTCGGCTGGCGCCGGGCCCCAACCCCACGCGAGTCGTCGTCGATCCATCCGGGCGGCTTCCCAACACCCACCACGTCTTCACCGAGCCCGACGCCCCCACCGTCTTGGTGCGGGGACCGGGCCACTTCGACGCGCCGGAGCACGTCGACGTCGTCGAGTTGGAGCTTGAAGGCGGCTGGATCCCTGCCCCGGTCCTGCTCGAAGCCCTCGCGCAACGTGGGCTCCGCAGAGTTTTCATCGAGGGCGGCGGCATCACCGTCTCGGGTTTCCTCAAGGCAGGTGTGCTCGACCGTCTACACATCACCGTCGCCCCGGTGCTGATGGGTTCGGGGCGGCCCTCGCTCAAGCTGCCCGAGATCGCGACGCTCGACGAAGCGATGCGGATCGCGTGTCGGCACTTCACGCTGGGTCCGGACGTGCTGTTCGACTGTCCGCTCAGCGATCACAAGAAGTAGCCTCGCAGCGCCGCTCATCCGTTACGCGTCCTGGGCGACGACCTCAGGCGGCAGCGGCTCTCGACGCGCCCAAAACCACGCTCCGGGCAGCGCAGCCACCAGGTTGACCGCTCCGAAGGCCGCGGAGGCTGCCACCCCGGCCGAAGGGTCGAGCCCGGCGACCTCAAACAGGAGTGCGGAGGCCGCCTCACGAACTCCCCACCCTCCCACCGACAACGGCAGCGTCGTCAGGGCGAGCAAGGTCGGCGCGATGAAGATCAACTGCGACAGGCGCAGCGTCGCCCCCACCGCATCGACACACGCCGCATACATCACCACCAGCACGGCCACACTCAACAGTGAAAGACCGAGTTGAGTCACCCACGCGCCACGATGCACGAACGCTTCGTGTGCCTCGGCGAGGCCGATGGACCACCACCTGCCCACGCGGCCGCGGGCGATCGCGGGTATGCGAACGAGCAGTGCGGCCAGGAGGATCGCGGTGAACACCGAGGCAAGCACGATGAGCGCGATCCGAGCGCCCGTCTGTTCACCCCATGCGACCAGCCCCACGAGGACGACCAGCCACAACGAGACCTGGCCGGAGACCCTCTCGAGCACGACGCTGCGGGCTGCGGCCCCTCGGGCCTGGGGATTGCGGCGGCCGCTGTGGACCGCTCGCCCAACGTCGCCCACCACGCCGCCGGGCACGACCCGGTTGATCAGCATCGAGACGTAGTACTCGCGCACCGCAATGCGCAGGGGCAGGTCGATGCCCATTCGCCGGGCGGTAAAGCACCAGCGGGCCGCGAGCAGGAGGGCCAGTGGTACCGAGACCAGCAGTGCGATGCCCAGGGGGCCCCACCGCGCGCCGGACAACGTCTCGAGCACCGCGTCGACATCGACCCACCATGCGACCGCGGCGAGCAGCCCGAGGGAACCCACCACCCGCAGAAGTCGGCGCGCGGTTGTCGATGCGCTCACACGCGAGACGTCCCGCGGCGGTGCTGAAACACCCACACGAACGAGCGCCCAAAGGACGCGACCACTCCGAGCGCCCCGGCGGTGGCCAACCAATCGAACGGCGGCCAATCCAAGGTGAGCGCGGCAGTCAGCCCGACCATCAGCAGCGAAAAAGCCCAGCGGGCGCTGGTTCGCACGGGCTCGGGCTCGCAGGGGAACTTGTGGGTGACCAGCACGAACACGTAGCGCAGACCGCCGACCACGAGCATCCACAGACCCATGCAGCCCAGGTCAACCGCAACGATCGACGCGAGCCCGGTCATGAACGCGTCGGTCTCCATATCGAACGCGGCACCGAACTTGGAGCTCTGACCCGAGCGCCGGGCGAGCTTGCCGTCGAGCCCGTCGAGCGCAAAAAACGCCATGAGCAATAGACCCGCGCCGGGTCGCCGGAGGTGCAGCGGGAGCGCCAGCATCGAGAACGCGAGGCCCAGCCGAATCGCGGTGACGAAGTTGGCCGCGCCAAAGCTCCCACTCGGCGTCCAGCGTCCGCGCGCGCTCCAGATCCAAGTGCCGAACATCCAGACCGCTGCGATCACCAGCGGCCTGGTTTGCCCCGAGAACCCAGCCCACGCGAAACCCAAGCCCAGCGCGAGTGCGTGGTCGAAGGTGCGGCGAGGATCGAGAGGGTCGGACATCGCGAGGGCGACCGGAGCATAGGGCATCGCCACCATGTGTCGGCAAGTGGCCACCTCTATCTCTGATCGGCGCGTTCGCCGAGAAAGCCGGTTGACATATAAAACTAATGACATTAGATCTAAATCTACCTGTCGTAGTTTTACGCCGACAGGCCAACCAGCTCCAGGGACAAGACGATGACGACCAGCCCAGCAAAAAGAGAACCACAACGGCTCCAGACCCAGCACGGGAGGGTGGCGTACGAGACGTTTGGCAGCGGGGGGACATCGATCGTGGCCGTCCCCGGCATCGGCGACACACGGGCCAGTTTTCGTGCGCTGGTTCCGCTGTTGGTCGAAGCAGGACACACGGTGCACGTCATCGACCTGCGCGGGCACGGCGATTCCGATCCGAGCTTCGACTCCTACCGATCCGAGGACATCGGCGACGATCTGGTGGCGCTCCTCGATGCCCTCGACCTCCGCGATGCCGTCTTGCTCGGGAACTCCGTCGGCGCGGCGGCGGCCGTACACGCTTCGCTGACCTCCGACCGTGTCGCGCGGCTGGTCTTGTTGAGCGGGTTCGTCGGCGACCCACCGAACTTCGGCATGATGCGACCGCTGCTGCTCCTGATGTTCGCCTGGCCGTGGGGCGTGTGGTTTTGGGGGAGCTACCGCAAGACGCTCTTCAAGACTCCACCGGCGGACATGGACGCCAACCAAGCCGAGGTCTTGGCAAACCTTCGAGAACCGGGACGACTCCGTGCCGTGCGGTCGATGATGCGAGCGTCCAAAGCATCGATCGCCGAGCGGCTTTCAGAGGTCTCGGTACCCGCCCTGATCGCGATGGGCGCGCAGGATCCAGACTTTGGCGACACCGCTGAGGAAGCGGAGCGCCAGGCCGAGCGACTCGGCGGCGACAACGAGGTCGCCATGATCGAGCACGCGGGTCACTATCCACAAATCGAGCAACCCGCAGAGACCGCACATGTCATCCTCGAATTCTTGGAGCCGAGCGTAGGCCATGGGGCGTAGGAAAGGGCCGTCGCTGACGCGGTCGCAAGTCGTCGCCGCAGGTGTGGCAGTCGTCTGTGCCGAGGGCGCCGAGGCGCTGGGGGTCTCTCGCATTGCACGCGAGCTCGGCATCAAGCCGCCGTCCGTCTACAACTACGTCACATCAGGGGACGAGCTGACTCGAGCGGTCGTCATCGAGGGCAACCGCCGCATCCTGGATGCGTTCAAAGACGCAGTTCGCGGGGTGTTCGACCCCAACGAACAACTCCGCACCCTCGCGCGGACGACCCGACAATGGGCGCTGGAGCACAGTGAGCTGTACGCGCTGATGGGTCGAATCGAGCCCGACAACGACGATCCGGAGTTCGCTCCCATCTTCCGCGACGTGCTCGACCTCTTCGCACGTCCGTTCGGCCAGCTCGGAGTACCCGCGGAGGAACACGTCCATGCGATTCGTGGCCTCCGAGCCGCCATGCACGGCTTCATTCTGCTCGAGAACAGCGGCCAGTTTCAGCTCACCGAGGATACGGAAGCGAGCTACCGCTGGCTGATCGAAGCCGTCCTTCGCGGTAGCGCGCGGCAGGAGCAGGAGGGCAGTTCGCAGGGGTGAGCGCAGGCAGCTTCGCTGCCGAAGCGAGGGGAACCGAGAGGTTCCCCTTTCAGACGAAAGCGAGGGCGCAGCCCGACCTTGGAGGGGTGAGCGCAGGCAGCTTCGCTGCCGAAGCGAGGGGAACCGAGAGGTTCCCCTTTCAGACGAAAGCGAGGGCGCAGCCCGACCTTGGAGGGGTGAGCGCAGGCAGCTTCGCTGCCGAAGCGAGGGGAACCGAGAGGTTCCCCTTTCAGAC
>CAYGTG010000639.1:0-498 GCA_964352485.1 uncultured Nannocystaceae bacterium
CCCTCGCCCTTTTCGATGCGGGCTGTGATTCGCGACGCCGAGGCGGTCGCCTTCTCGACGTCGGCGAGGATCTTCTCTAGGTCCGAGGTCAGCTCCCCCTTCTCGTCGTAGAGCAGCTTGGAGGCCAACGACTTGTTGCCCGGGTCCTTGAGGTCATCGAGAAGCTTGCGCAGGCTGGCCATCGTCTCGCGCGCATCGTCGACCGTCGGCTGCAGGTTCTTGTCGATCTTGGACAGCGAGTTGTTCGCCTTACCCACGAAACGGTCCACGCCCTGGGCCGTGTTCCGGACCCCGCGAAGCGTCTGCCCAAAGTCGGCCTTGTACTCCTCGCTCGACAACAGCGCGCCCACCAGGCCCTCGCCCTCGGCGATCTGCCGGGTGATTTCCTCGGTGTGCTGGATGATGTTCTTGACGTTGTCGAGCGTCCGCTCGTCGTTGAGCTCGGAGAACAAGCTGGAGATGCCGCCCAGGGCCGTGTCGACCTTGTCCGTGAGGCCG
>CAYGTG010000639.1:508-4733 GCA_964352485.1 uncultured Nannocystaceae bacterium
CGTCGATGCGCTCGCGGAACAGCTCGATGTCCTCGTACAGGGACGGCGAGCTTTGGATGATCAACACGTCATCCTCGTCGTGGCTGTTGAGCGCCTGCGGAGTGAGCTCGGCTCGAGCGCCCGGCGTGATCGCGACCAACTGGTCGCCGAGCACCCCGTTTTGAGCGATCGTTGCGCGGGAGTCCTCGCGGATGAGGGGAAGCTTGTCCGCGAAGATTGCCATCCGGACCTCGACCCTGCGGTGTTCTTTGTCGAACCGGGCACAGACCCCCTCGGGGCCGGTCCAGAACACCCGACGGTACCGGTTGCGGAACTCCTTGGTCACGCAAATCTCCTCCTCCATGCAGTCCTGCGTGGGTCATACACGGCGCGTGGAGCCCCTTGGCGGCGTAGGGCTCGAGCTCGGCACAGACGCGGTCAGGGCTGCAAAACAGGAACGAGCTGCAGTCGTCGGAACGGTCTCCGTCGAACCGGCCGATGTCCTCGGTCAGCGGGTCGCAGATTAAGTCGTCGCCGGAGCGCTCGACGAAGTTGATGGCGTCGACGGTGCCGATCTCGACGCCGGCCAACTGCACCGGGGACCCGCGACGAAGGCCCGAGATGGTTCGGAAGTCCGTATAAACCGGGACCTTGTCTGCCCAGGTGCCCTCGGCTTGGCCGATCAGGAACAGCGACACGAAGCCGAGCGCGGCGAGAATGGTGACGAACAGGCCGACGATCAGCTTGGTTCGGGTTTCGCGTTCACGGGCCATGGTGGCGGGCCTCCGCTTCTCTCAACGTGCCGTGGATGAAGTCGCGGACCTCGCGCTGCGGCGAGTGCCACATGTCTTCGGCCGTTCCCACGAAGGGGAATCGTTTCTCGTAGAGCATGGCGATACGGTCCGAAACCTTACGCGCCGTGGGCATGTCATGGGTGACCACCACGGAGGTCACCTTGAGTTCCTGCTGGAGCTTCATGATCATGGCACTGATGCGATTGATGTTCTTGGGGTCGAGTCCGGTGGTCGGCTCGTCGTAGAGGATAACTTCGGGTTCGATCGCAATCGAGCGGGCCAGCGCCACCCTCTTGCGCATCCCGCCCGAGAGCGAGGACGGCATCGACTGCAGTACGCGCTCCTGCAGGCCCACCATGTCCACACAAGCCTTCGCCTTGGCCATGATGCCCGCATCGTCCAGATCGGTGTGCTCACGGAGCGCGTAGCCGATGTTCTCGAGCACGGTCATCGAGTCGAACAAGGCCCCGCCTTGAAAGACGTAGGCCACACGCTGACGAATCGCACGGAGCCCCTCGGCGTTCTGCTCCCCGACCGTCTTTCCGTGGACCTTCACCACCCCGGCGTCCGCCTGGAGCAAACCGATCATCATCTTAAGACAGACGCTCTTGCCCTGTCCCGAGCCACCGATGATGGTGAGCGTCTCCCCCCTGTAGACCGTCAAGTCCATGTCGGCATAGACCGTGTTGTCGCCGAAGGACTTTTCGACCCCCCGGAACTCGATGACGGGGGCCGACGCTGAGGGCTGAGTCTGCGTCACAGGAACATGATGGTGATGTAGAAATCCGCGAGGATGACGCAAATCGAGGTGGCGACGACCGTCTCCATCGTGGATTTGCCCACCGCCTCGGTGCCAAATTTCGTCGAGAAGCCTTGGTAGCAACCGATGAGCCCGACCAAGTAGCCAAAGGTCCCGCCCTTGACGATGCTCTGGAGGTAGTCGACGGGGGCAAGCTCGTCGACGTAGGTCTCGTAGAAATACCCCGCCGGCACTGCGTACACCCACTCGCCGATCAACATGCCGCCGATCAAGGCGATGATGTTGCCCCAGGCGACCAGCAGCGGCACGGCCAGCGTCCCGGCCACCAGGCGCGGCCACACGAGTTTCTTGATGGGGTCGGCACCCAGCGCCGCAACCGCGTCGATCTGCTCGGTGACCTTCATGGACCCGAGCTCTGCGGCCATCCCCGCCGCCATCTTGGCCCCGACGGTCAACGCGATCAGGGTTGGCAAGAGCTCGCGCACCAAGGCCAGAGAGCTCGCATCTCCGAGCTTCATGGTGGCGCCGAAGTCCGCCAGCGCGGCGCCGAACTGCACCGCGAGGATCATCCCGATGAACAGGGACATGAACGAGGCGATCGGAAGCGAACGAACGCCCTGTTCGACCAGCTGAGCCGCGATGTCGTCGATGCCCCACGGCCGCCGCGGCCCCACGGCTGCCGATCGCAGCGCGAGCGACGTCAGGCCTCCCACCCAGTCCAACCCGGACAGGACCATGGCGCCAAACCGTTCGATGAGCCGTCGCATGATGGGGAGACCTCAGACTAGCGGGGGAAGCGCAGTCCCTGTACCACGGTCGAGAACGCGGCTTGGCCGGACTCAAAATCTTGGGGCCCGGCCGAGAACCGAAGGTCGAACAGGCAGCCGTCCTTCTTGACGACCCACAACTCGTTGCGACGCGGGATGCCGTCGAGCGATGCATCGACGACGGTGCGCATGGCCGCTCGTCCGAGGAGCTTGGTCTTCGATTGTTCGAGCACCGTCCATCCATCCCAGTCGATTCGCAGGTGGTCGGTGTACTGCTCGAGGGAGCTGTCGCCCTGCTCATCGCACTGCGCGTAGACCTCGATGATGCCCACCCCCTCGAGCGAGGTGTTCACCCAGGCCACTTGGATGTCGTCGACTTCGCGCACGGGACGCCACTCTCCGCCGGGCACGCCAAAGGTGTACGTGGGTTCGGCGGGCCCCCGGTGCCCGTAGTAGGTGTCGCCTTGGTCACGCCAACCGGCGCAGCCAACGAGGACGACCGAAGCCGCCCATCCGAAAAACGCAACGCCCAACGGGGCGCTCGACGCGCGAAAACGAGACACGAACGGCGCCGAGCATAGCAGCCATTTCCGCCCCGCCGCGAGCGATCGGCGAGTCGGGATCGACGATCTGTGACGCGGGCCGTGCTCGGAGTTGCACAGCCATGACCCGACTTGGCGCAAAGACATGCGCAGTTGTCCGCGCATGGGCCTGCGCACCGCGAGCAGCGCGCGCATTCAGGGTTCCTACCCAACCTGTTGGAAGAGCAGGTAGTTTCGCACTCCGGCGCCACCGGCGCTACATGTCGGCACTTCGGTTGCATCATTGTCGGGGGTGACGCCTCTCTTGGCGTCGCGGAGATCCCATGCAGCTCTCGAACGAAACCTCTCGCAGCACGCTGACCGATGAACGAGGAGTGAGCATCCTCGCCCGCTCGCTGTTCAAGGAAATGCGGACGCAAGGCTACTCCCCTGATCAAATTGTCGGTCTCTCCTCGGAGCTCATCGAGCTGGTCCGCGACGACCTGCGTTCGGGCCTCGCCGCTGAGTAGCGAAGCCCTTCTCCACCGCTGGCCCCGTGTCTGCCCGTAGAGGGAGCCCGGGGCCTTTGCTTTGGTTTGCCCCGGATTCGTGTGAGGTGGACTCTAGACGGCAGCGTCGGGCTTGGTTATGTCTGCGCCCAATGCTCTCCCTGTCGGATCTGGACGTCGACAATCGCCGGGTGTTCGTGCGTGTGGACTTCAACGTCCCCCTCGACGCGGACGGGACGGTCCGTGATGACACCCGGATCCGAGCTGCGCTCCCGACCCTGCTCGCACTCCGCGAGCGCAGCGCTCGTTTGGTCATCGCATCCCACCTAGGCCGCCCCAAGGGCACATTCAAGCCCGAGCTTGCGATGGAGCCGGTGGGTGCTCGGCTGGCAGAGCTGCTCGAATGCGAGGTTCGTGTGCCCGACGAGGTGATCGGGGACGGCGTCACGAAGCTCGTCAACGACACGACGAACAAACAGGTCGTGCTGCTGCAGAACCTCCGTTTCCACCCCGGGGAGACGACGAACGATCCCCAGCTGGCCGCCGGCCTCGCCTCGCTCGCGGATGCGTACGTCAACGACGCATTCGGCGCATGCCATCGAGCCCACGCCTCTGTGGTCGGGGTTCCCGCCAAGCTCCCCGCTCGGGCGCCGGGCCTGCTGCTAGAGCGCGAGCTCAAGGCTCTCAAACGACTCACCGACGAGCCGGCCCGCCCCTTCGTGGCGATCGTCGGCGGCGCGAAGGTCTCCGACAAGCTCAGCGTCCTGGTTGCGCTGGTCGAGCAATTCCGCGCAGGCGACGCACTTCTCATCGGCGGCGCGATGGCCAACACGTTCCTGGCTGCCGCCGGCGGCGAGGTTGGCGCATCGTTGCATGAGCCCGACCGATTCAGAGA
>CAYGTG010000639.1:4743-5229 GCA_964352485.1 uncultured Nannocystaceae bacterium
ATTCAGAGATTGCCAGATCGTGCTCGAGAAGGCGTCTGCTCGCGACATCCGGGTGGTCTTGCCGACCGACGTGATGGTCGGACACGGCCTCGACACCACGGAGGCCACTCACCTCCGCCTCGGCGCCCGACCGATGGGGAACGAGGAGATGGCCCTCGACATTGGGCCCGACTCAGTCGAGCAGTTCGCCAAGATTCTCAGCCGGGCGAGAACGATCTTCTGGAACGGGCCCATGGGGCTGTTCGAAAACCCAGCGTTCGCGCAGGGCACCCTGGGCATCGCCGCGGCGGTCGCGCAGAGCGCGGCATTCTCCGTCGTCGGTGGTGGGGACTCCGTGGCCGCCCTGCATGAGAGTGGGTTGGCCGATCAAATCGACCACGTGAGCACCGGGGTGGCGCGTCGTTGGAGCTCATCGAGGGCAAGGTGCTCCCCGGCGTCGCGGCCCTCGCCCCCGCACCCGCACCCTTCGACTCGGCTCCGGGAGCG
>CAYGTG010000640.1:0-4889 GCA_964352485.1 uncultured Nannocystaceae bacterium
GACATGGGCGAGCTGTACCGGCAAGTGGGGGCCGCGACGGTGGTCATCCGGGTCCCCGGCAGCGTGGGCTCGGGTTCGATCATCGACCCCAAGGGACTCATCCTGACCAACCACCACGTCATCGATGGGGGCGAGCGAGAGGGACTGCGCATCAAGGCCGACGTCACCCTGGGCACCTACTCCGAGGAGCTGCAGGCGTTCGAACCCCAGGCGAAGACTCAGCATGCCTACGTGCTCAAGGTCGACATCGATCATGACCTGGCGCTGCTGCAGCTGATCGACCCACCGCCGGACCTGCCGGCGCTGAAGATCAGCGAGAAGGCGCCGTACCCCGGGCAGCGCGTCGCCGCGGTTGGGCACGCCGGAGCAGGTCTGCTGTGGGCGCTCAAGGGGGGCGAGGTGTCGAGCACCGGAAAACTCGCTGGCCACACCGACCTGGCGCTCGACGGTGCCTCGGGCTTTCAAAAGGAGCAGCTCTCCAAGAGGAAGGCCCAGATGGATAAGCAGGGGCGGGTGGTGCAGTCCACCGCCAAGATCCTGCCCGGAGACAGCGGGGGACCGTTGGTGAACACCGCAGGCGAGATCGTGGCCGTCAACGCGTTCGTCAAGCGCGACATGACGACCAACCAGTGGCTCAGCTTTCACGTGCACCTGGCCGAGGTGAAGGTGCTGCTGGAGGAGGTCCCCGAGCATCCGTTGGACTTCATTCCTGACCCTTGGGACGTCGCGGCGGTCAATGTGCACGGCGGGGATGTCGACCTCGACGGCCGTATCGACACCGTCGTCGCCTCCGGGGGCGGGCCGGGCAGCGACACCGCCTACTACCTCGATCTCGACCAGAACTCCCTGGGTAAGGCCAAGCCCCTGCCAAGCTGGGACGATCTCGCCGGCGGCGACGAGCGCCCCTTTGACGCCGAGCTCGTGGTGTTGGACAAGGGCGGCAACCGCAACGTCTGGTACGACACGGACAACGACGGGCACCACGACGTGTTCATGCTCGGCACCGTCGGCAACCTGACCACCGCGTACGAGGTGCCCAAAGACGGCGCTGCCAAAGAGAGCCCCGGAAAACTGGTCCGCGACGGACTAGACGCCAAGCTCTTTGTCGATGCCAAGCTCAAGGAACGCTACGGACGTGTGGCCCCGGTCATCTTCCCTGGGGCAGCGGAGTCCGGGCACGCTCAGATCATCATTCCCGATCCGAAAGCATCCGCGAACTCGCTGCTGGCGGCGGACCACGATGGCGATGGCACGCTCGATACCTTCATCGAGTCGACGTTCTTTCACCGGCGGTACCTCTTCGATCTCGACCAAAACTCCGGGGTCTCCAGCGGCGCCGAGATGGCGGGCAAGGTCACCGGCGCGGATCTGGAAGTGGTCGTGCTGGAGCAGGGCCCGTCGCGATGGGTCTGGTACGACGCGGACGACGACGGCACCCTGGAGACCGTCCTTCACACCGGGGTCCTGGGATTCACCGGGACGAGCGAGGCCTGGGTTTCGGGAACCTCGTCCTCTGAGCAGCTCGGACGTGCGCTGCTTCGGCAGGACCTGGTGTCCTCGGACGACGCCCGAACCCGGTTCAGCAAGGCCGTCGCCGGCTCGATGCCCGGGACCGTCGCGCTCTCGGGTGTGGGAATCGAGAGTTTCCCGGCGCTGAGCTTCGGTCCCAGAGCGAGCGTGGCCATCCGCGACTCGGGCGGCCTACGAAACGCGGTCGCGATGGTGACCGAGTACGGCCGTGACCTGGTGCTGATCGACCTCGATGGCGACAGCGCAGGGGACGGCGTCAACCACCAGGACCTCGCCAAGAAGGTCCGCGCCGGCGAGTTCGACGCAGAGTTCGCCATGCTCAAGGTTGCCGACGTTCGCTGGACGTTCTACGACAGCGACGGCAGGGGTGGCTTCGATCGCGTCGTGGTCGCGAGCATACCGGGGGACCGCTCGCCGAACGCGGCGTTCAAGATCGGCTCGGGCGGGAAGGTGAAGCCTCTGGAAGATGCGGGTGAGTCGCTCTTGCGGACGGGAATCTTCAGCAAGAAAAACCTCCAAGAAGCATTCGCCAAGGCCGCCCCGCCGCTGTTCCCGGGCCAAGTCAAAGATTGAGGCGGTTGACCTCGCACGCGGGAGGCTTAGGCTCCCTCCGGTGAATCGCTTTCGAACCTCCGCCGGCATGTTCGCGCTCAGCGCGGCGCTGGTGCTGCCGGCTGTGGGCTGCGGTGACTCGGGGTCCCGCGGAAACGACCGATGGGTAACCACGCAGGACGCATCCGTCGACATTGACTGGGACGCCGTCGGAAAGGCGTACAAGGAGGCCGAGGGTCCCGAGGACTTCGAGCGACGCGTCAACGAGATCTACGCCGGCGAGGAAATCGTCAGCGTCGGCGTGCACGACCTGGACGACACCACCCAAGAGGTCACGGGCTTCTTCGACAAGAACACCAACGGTGCGATCGACGAGGGTGAAAAGATCTTCACGCTTCGCCGGAACATCACCGGTGAAGGCGAGGGCCAGTATCAGATCCAGGGGCACAACCGGTACGCGTCCTACCGGTCTCCGTTTTGGGATATCGCGGCCGGAATGGTCGTCGGGTCGATGATCTCGCGCGCGTTCATGCCGGGCTACCGCCCGATGTATCGGCAGCCCTATCACACGCCCGCGTCCCGCCACGCCAGCCTGAGCACCCAGCGCAACTCGTATCGCAAGGCGAATCCGTCCAAGTTCAGCACGTCGAACAAGACCGGCACCAAGTCCCAGTCGGGTCGCCAATACAACCGGGGTGGTGGCAACTTCAACAAGAGCAAGACGTCCACCACGCCTCGGCCGCGCAGTACCCCTCGTCGGGGGGGTCGGTTCGGGCTCAGCCAGCGAAAGAGCCGGCGCGTCGTCACCCTCGGCTGATGCTCGGCGTCGCGGACATTCCGTTCGAACAGGCCCCGGCCCGCGGCCTGCTGGGCCTGGACCCGAACTCGCCGCGCGGCGATGACTTCTACGAGCACGGCTGGTGCCGGCCGCCAGCGGTGTGGCTCGATGATGGACGGTTGCGCCGGATCGACGCGCCGCTGCTGATCGCCCTGCACACCCCCGACGAGCCTGAGTCGGGCCCGCTGCACCTCGAGTTCTGGTTCGAGCATCGCGGCGAGGAGGTCGCCGCGCGGGTCTCTTGGGAGCGGTTCGCAGCCGAGAAGGTCGTGCCGGTGCTCGGCCCCGAATCGGACGTCGTCCTGGCGCTTTGCAACCCGCAGCACAAGGATGTCCGCCGGACTTCTGGATTTGGCCGGCGACTGCTTCACGTGGCCGAGGGGGACGTGAACGCCTGGCTCGACGACCCTTGCGGGCCCTCGCCCCGCATCCGACTGACCGCGGACCGCTGGAGAACCATCGATGCCTGAGCTCTCTGAAGACCAACGTCACACCTACGTCGGCCTGTTCGTGCTGAAGATGCTGGACCTGGCCCCCGAGGATGGCGGGATGTCCATGCCGGTTCTGCTCCCGTCCGCACTCGCTCCCCTGGAGTCTTCGCTCGAGCGACTCGCGGTCGAAGGGCTGGTGGAGATCGACCGCAAGCGCGGCGAGTACCGCCTGACGGACGCCGGCCTCGAGCGGCTGGGGTTGCACATCGATGAGGCCGAGGGCTACATTGAGGCCTTTGACGACATGGAGGTCCCGCAGATGTTGGCGGCGCTTCGCCAGGGCAACGTCGACCCGATGCGGGTTCGCTTCTTGTGGGGCTGGTACCAAGGCGAGTTCGACGACCCCGTCGTGTTCCAGCAGCGCCGAGGTTCGGCCGAGATCGACCCGGATTGGGCGGCTTACATCCAGTCAGACGCGTTCTTCGCAGCAATTGCGCTGGACCTGCTGGAATAGCGCTGCGCGGCGGGAGGTATCGCACCTCGTGGATCCTGGCGAGAGCGCTGCCCCCGAGACCGACCCGGTCTGTGCTCGATTCGAAGCGTTGGAAGCCGCTGCGCGCCGAGATGAGGCGGACTTCGGTCGCTGGCTGTCCCACATGAACGCCCTGCGAACCCTGGCCGACGGGCGTCCGTCGCTTCGGCCGCGGTTTGCCTCCTCGTGGCTTCGGACGGGTTTGGACGCCGCTGCCGTGCAGCGCGGTGCGGTCGAGAACGATCGCTGTGCCTACCTGTGGTCGGTCGATGCCGCCCACGCAGGACGGCCGCATGGCGCGGTGCTCTTGGGGCACTGCTACCGAGATGGTCGAGGCGCACGCCGATCGATGCGTCGTGCGCGTCGTTGGTATCGCAAGGGGGCACGCCGCGGTTCGGCGGAGGCCGCGTTCTGGCTGACCGCGACCGAGAGTCCACTCTCCCGGTGGTTGGTCTATCGGGGCCCTGGGCTGGAGTGGCTCGGGTTAGGGCTGCTCGCACTCCACCTGTTGCTGGCCCCGTGGCGCTTTGCAGCCGGAGCGGTCGTGGCGTACCTCATCGTCGCGCTTGGAGGGCAGCTCCTGGTTCGGTGGCTGATGGAGCGGGCGATGCCAGCGTCGGGCGCGGCGGATGCAGCCGCGGGGACCGAGGCGGTTGATGACCTGGTGTCGCGGCCTTGGAAGACGCTTGGCGTCGCGGGGGAGGATGGACTCGTGCTCGTTCCGATGCTTGCGCTTGGGTCCGTATTCGGGATCGGGAGCGTGCCAGTGGCGGTGGGCGCAGGGGTGCTGTTTGGACTGCTTCACCACCCAAACTTTTCGTGGCGGGGGTGTGTGTCCAAAGGCCTCGCATACGCGGCCGCGGTCGCTGTGGTCGTGCCCTGGGGCGGGCTGGCAGCCTTGGCGCTCGGCCACGTGCTGCTGGATGGCTTTATTGTGGCGCTGGCGTGGTCCGAACGCTCACGGCTGCGTCGCCAGCTGCAAGGGGGGTAGGCTCTCGGCGTAGGC
>CAYGTG010000640.1:4899-5227 GCA_964352485.1 uncultured Nannocystaceae bacterium
GCCGCGAGGCCGAACACGCCGCCGGTGTGAACGAACAAGACGTTGTGCATGCCTGCGAACCGCCCGTGAAGCTCGCAGCGCAGAGCGTGGAACGCCTTTCCGCTGTAGACCGGCTCGAGCACGATGCCCTCGTGGCGGGCCAACATCACCAGGCTCTCACGCTCGGCCTCGCTGCTGATCCCGTACCCGCCTCCGACGTAGCCGCCCAGCAGTCCGACGTCGTCGGCATCGACGTGGGTGGGTAGGTTGTACGCCCGGACGGTATCTTCGCACAGCGCGGTGATCTTCTGCCGGAAGAACGCCTCGTCGTCGCAGACCGGCACGCCGA
>CAYGTG010000641.1:0-5226 GCA_964352485.1 uncultured Nannocystaceae bacterium
CTCGCAAGGGACGCCGGGCGCTCCGCTCACGCAGAGGGCGACGCAACGGTCGGTGGCTGCGCTTGGTCGATGGCCGGCGGCACGTCGGGCACGGTCGGCGCGATCGTCGGGTCCTGAATCGGGATCCCGTCGGTCTTGTCGAGCTCGTTCCGGGTGACGTCATCCCGGTCTTCGAGTTCCTGCTCGCCCGAGCAGCCCTTGGCCGAGGCCATCACGCCATCCATCGCATTGGCTGCGGCTTGGAGTTTTTCAGCGGCAAAAGACTTCGCCTGCGCAGATGCCGTGGAGTCTCGGAGCACCATGAGCTCGGGGGTGGCGGTGGACACGATGTCCTGACCGCGGGTGACTTTGTCCTCCAGGCAGCCCGCGAGCTGGGCGTCGCCGTCGGACTTTGCCGCCTGAGCCATCTTCCCAAGCTGGGCCATGGACCCCTCCAAACGCGACTGAGCCTCCGATACGGCGCCTACGTCATAGGTTTTGTCCGAGCCAGCGTCTTGCGACGGGGCGGGCGCATCGGGAGCAGGAGCCGCGAGGGAGAGTCCCCCCACAAGCAGCGCTGGGAGCGCTGCGGCCATCGCGAACAATCGAACCGGACCTGCCATTACGAACCTGAGAATACCACGGAGAAGGAAACATCAGCGCCCTCTTCGGCCCCGTTCATCGGGAAGCGCCACCCTTTGATCTTGGCCTTTGCGCAGGCCTTCACGCTCGCGTCGCCCACCGTGTCTTCTTCGATGACCACGCTGGTGACGCTACCCATCACGTTGATGACGATGGCGAAGCTCATCTTGCCCGAGAGGTCGGGCTGAGTCCGGAGCGCCTTGTTGTAGCAGTGCTGCAGCGCGCTGGTGCGGTGCTTGATGGTGGCCTTGATGGCCTTCTTGTCGCCCCCGCCAGCCGCGCTGGTCCCGGACGCCTTGGTCCGCCCCTTGATCTTACGCTCCCGCTTCGTGACGCCGTTGTCGACCGCCGGGCCGTCCCCGGTATCGAAACCCTTGGTCTGGGTGAGTTGGCCGTGCAGGTCGATGCCATCGCCGCCAATGGGCGCGAGGTCGCCGAGGGGACCGTTGGCCTCGACCGTGGTGGTGAAGCCTGCGTCCGCAAACTCCCCGAGCCGGTTCTCGGTGCTCTGAATGACGTCAAACACGGTGCCTGGGCCGTCGCCGCCGTAGGTGCCGAGCACCCGGGCGACACCGACGCTGCGCGCCTGCTTGACGGCCGCCTTTGAGAATTTCTGAGGCTTCTTGTCGAGCTTCTTGTTGTCGGGCTTGGGCTTGTCCTTGGTCTCGACGACGTCCTCGTCTTCCTCGGCAAGCTGATCCTCGTCGACCTCTTCGTCCTCGGGCTCCTCATCGCGCTCCTCCTTGGGCTTGTGCCCAACGGCGACGAGGAACCGCTCATCGATATCCATCTCATCCTGCTCGGGCACTTCGCTGAAGTAGGCCCACAAGAACACCGGCCCCAACAGGCCGGTGGAGATGAGCTGCGAGTACAGGAACAGCGCACCCATCATCCCGATGACCGATGCTTTGAAGATCGTGGGAAACGGCAGGCGCGGCGGCACCGGCTTGGGCGGGCCGAACTGAAACACCAAGGTGCTCTGCCCGATGCGGAGCTTGCCCTTGGCTCGCGGGTCGAGCTTGATCCGGCAGCTGTTTCCCTTGCCGTAGCGCTCACGAAGCTTCGCGACCGAGACGGCCTTCTTGCCCACCCGAACCTTGCCGCGCGCCTCGGGCGGAAGATCCAGGAAGTAGACGCCCTGACGGACGTCGAACAGCTGATGGCGGGTCGGCGCCTTGCTGCCGAACAGCACCACGTCGGCGTTGTGGTGGGTGCCGACGCTGACGCCCCCCGGCGCGGTCTGATGCAGGTCCTCGCTGACCGTCTCGTCGACGACCACGACGAGGCGCAGAACTTTAGAACCTGATTTGGAGGGAGCGCTCATCCGCTTTGTTCGTTTTAGCAGCTTCTGGCGAAGATGGGGAGGACGGACGCACTCTGGACGTCACGGGGTACTCCTAAAGCATCAACCAAGGACGTGCCTTCTGTAGGGCTGATTTGGAACTCCAGCAACGAAGGCTGCCATTGCCTGGTGCCAACCAGACGTCAGCGGTGCAGTGACCGTGCCACTCCGATGCCCACGGACGGGCAGAACGTAGAAGCGGGTGGTTGGACTAGGGACACGGACGGTAGAGCGAGCAAGGTCCAAGAAAGTCGAGACATCGGCGTCAGGTCGCAGGACACAACGGTCATCCCCCGCCCGGCTTTCGCCCCCTCCAAGTGTATGTGCGCGGAGCGTCCGATCCGTCACGAAAACAGCCATCAGCCCGAAAAAATGGCTACGAGATCTACGTCTTGCGCCGGCATGAAAAACGCGAGCAAGGAAAGACCTCGCTCGCGCACCTGTGACCGAGCCCGCCGGCTTGGAGTCCAGCGGGGTTCGGTGGTTCGGCTCACCGCTCTCGTCACTCGAGAGCGGGGCCGAGTTTCGACGTACCGAGCGGCCTAGCCGCCCAGCTGAATCACGCAGAATGCGTACTGCGAGTATTCCGCCTTGCCGGCGGTGTACATCACCTTGACCAGGGTCGAGAACTTGAGATTCACATCACCCACGAGGATGACGGTCCCTTCCCAAGGCTCGTCCTTGGAGGCCGAGGTTTGTTTCGAGCGCTCTGCTTCCTCAGACATGAGGTCGAAGAGCGGGCCGATCAGCTGACCGGTGACCTGCGTCGGGTCCACGTCACCGTTCTCGTCGAGCTGCACGACTCGCTGCGATCCAAACGTGATCGACCGTTGCGAGACGTACACCGGAACACCGTCCTGGATGGGCGCATCCGCCCGCGACATCGGAACTTTCTGTCCCGCGGTCGGGGTGATGACGACCGGATCGGTGCCGTAGCTCTTGAGCAGGTACACGACGATGATGGACACGACGTCCATCAGCGAGGTGATGTTGAGGTTGCCCTCTTCGATGTCGTTGTTGCGACGGGCGGCCTTCTTGGCTTTCTTCTTGGCGAGGAAAGCTTGCTGTGCGGCTTGTTGAGCCGCCAACTGGGCTGCCTGATTTGCATGGTGATCTGACATCAGCCGGCACCTGCCTCTACGATGGGCGACCAGAACAAGCACTCCGCCGGAACCTCTTCACCCGCGGACACTGCATTCATCAGCGTGCAGTCGCGGCCTCGAAGGGCATCCATCGTCTTGATGATGGCTTGCAGCGGGATGTCGTTCTCGGCGCTGATGGTCACGACCGTTTCGTGAGGGAACAGCTTCTTGTACTCGTTGGCCTTCGTCTCGAGGGCCTCGTAGTTGTACCGATCGAAGTCGCTCAGATCCGAACCCGGCTTCGCCAGGGGGATCGTGGGCTTGTTCGAGTCGGCCGCCTTGCCGCCTTCGGCGCCCGCCTGTTGGCCGGACGCGCTAACCCGGTAGCCGTCACTCATGACGAACACCTTGAGGTTCAGCGGCTTTTCTTCCTTCTTCTTTTCCTCTTCCTTCTGGTCGGACTGAGCAGCGAACTTTGGCGGCGACACATTAATCGCCGCAAAGCGAGCCACCTCCATCGCGAGCAGAAGGGCCGGGATGAGAAGGAACATGACGTTCATGACTGGGATGAGGTTTGCTTCAACCTCTCCCTCATCAACGTTCTTTTTCTTACGTCTCGCCATGCGTCTCTCCTTCCTCCGTGGTGTGGGCAGACCCTGGGTTCACGGGATGCTTCCTCCGACGAGCGTCTCGCTCAGAGCTCCCCTGAGCATGTCGTCGAAGATGAACATGTTCCGAATTCCCCAGAGATCAGCCCTGACGCACTCGTGCGGCCAGGAGGTTCTCGAGCTTGACCGCGTAGAGATCCACTTCGTCGGAGATCTTCTTGGCCAGGTTCGAGATGAAGATGTGGGAAGCAAGAAGCGGGATCGACACCATGAGACCGAAGCCGGTGGTGTTAATCGCGATCGAGATACCTTTTGCCAGAGCGGTCGCGCGCTGGTCAGCGGAGACGGTCGCAACCGCCTTGAACGCTTCGATCATCCCGAAGATGGTCCCGAGAAGACCCAGCAGCGTTGCGATGTTCGCGAGCGCCGAGATCATCGGCACGCGCTTGGTGATCGCCGGGCCAACCTCGAGCATCGACTCTTCGATGGCGGCAGCGATGTCCGCCTCCGATTTGTTGGCACGGGTCAGACCAGCTTTGATCACGCGAGCCAGCGCAGCCTTGTCGGCGGCATTGCATAGCTTGATCGCGCGGTCGATGTTGTTGGCCATCACCAACTTCTGGATCTGGTTGAAGAACTGTCCTCCGTTAATGTTGAAACGGAAAAACAGGAAGATGAAGCGCTCGATCATCACGCCTGCGCCCAAAATGGCAGTAAGGGCGATGGCGTGCATGAAAGCGCCGCCCTGCTGGTAGAACTCAGCAAAATTGTCCATGACTCGTTGTCCTCCTCATCGTCGGCGGGACGGCAAGTCCCGCAGTGGTCGGCGGGACATCAAGTCCCGCAGTGGTCGGCGGGACATCAAGTCCCGCGGTGTTACCGGTGGCACGTCGATACCCGGCTTGTTTCGTGGCTCGTAGGGGGGTGAAAAAGATGCTCGCATCGTGCCCTAACCTGGGGTGATTTGGCGAGCGAGAATGCGCGCGCGTTCCGCTCGTCCCCCGCGGTCATGACGTCCGCCGCCGAATGCCGGCGACGATGAATGCGGAGCGTAGACAGATGGGGGTCCATCTACCCAAGGCGGGATTAGAACAAAGGATCCTGTACGGACTCAAGCACCAAAGGTAAGAATTTCGCATCGAGCCGGGCCCAATCGTACGCGGACTGCGAGCGACGTAAGATGAAGAATGCGTTTGGCTTCTCGAGTCGACCTTCGACCAAGAAGTCCTCGTCCAGCGAGATCTTGCGATCGGAGGGGTCGGTGGCGCGGTCGCCGGACGCGCGGGCGTCATCGCTCTTCTTCCCTCGTTTCTTCTTGCTTTTGCCGCGCTTCGGCGGATCAGCATCGGAGGCCGCAGGGGCGACGGTTCGCATCGCGATCCGCTCCCCGGCGGGAGAAGCTCGCTGCCCACCGGACGATGCCCGCAATGCGCGTCGGGCCGCGTCATCGAGCGGGCCCGCATCGGGCTTGCCCGCGTTCGGTTTCGCCCTCGGGTCTGGAGTCGCACCGGAGCTCGGGGCAGCGGACCGCGTTGCGGAGGACTTGCTCTTCGATGGCTTGGAAGCTTGTGGA
>CAYGTG010000642.1:0-5212 GCA_964352485.1 uncultured Nannocystaceae bacterium
CTCGGACACCACGACGGGGCCATGCTCGTTTCGGGAACGCCGCGTCGACGAGGAGGACCGGGAGCCGGAGTGTGACGGACTGGCCCAGGAGGAATGCATCCGCGCTCCTGCGTGCGAGAGCGTGACCGGACGCCTCGTCGACACCTGTGTGGCAACGTCCGTAGAGTGCGGCTCCCAAGAACTGTACCTGGGCTGCGCCGGAGCCCGCGTATGTAAGAACGAGGTTGGGTTCTTCTGTGCTCCCGACTTCTCGACAACCTACGTGTCCGAGCGCCGATGCAACCCTGTGGTGGGCCTGGTCCTGTGCGAGCCCGAGCTCCAAGACTCGGAGCTCGAGCAACTCGCCGACAGTGCGTTCGCCAGCTGCATCGACGCGTGAAGACTGCGCTACCCGACGGGCGTCGTTGGAAGCAGGCGAACCGGACGAGCGGTCTCTGGATTGTCGGACATCGCGGGCCGGTCGCCGGTGTCGCGGGACGGTGGCGTGGGGCTACGACGACCGGATGCGGCTGGACGAGGAGACCGTCGAAGGCCAGACTGTGGCCTATGCTACACGGGGGGAGCTGCTGACGACGATGGGCGCCATGACGGCCGCCTACGTCCCGGCCACGGGGCAGCTCGACACCACCACGCTGGGGAGCGTCGAGACCAGCCACACCTACGATGGGTCCGGCGACCTGGCGGGGATTCTGTACGAAGCGTCGAACTCCCCGGTCTACGAGTACGACGCCTCCGATCGTTTGGCCGGGGTCTTTGACGCTGCGGACTCGGCGGGGTGCACCGGTGCGCAGCTCGAGGCATACGGGTACGACGCGAACGGCAACCGCGAGAGCGTGACGAACAGCGCGGGCTCCGTGCCATCGTCCCAGATCGTCACGGACAATCAGGACCGCCTGCTGCAGCACGGTGTGTTCACGTACGAGTACAACGACGACGGTCAGCTGACCTCGCGTCAGGACACCTCCAGCGGTGACGTGTGGGCGTACTCCTATGACGCGGTCGGAAACCTCCGCGAGGTTGATCCTCCGGGGATTGGGGGAACGATCTCCTACGTGATCGACCCGCGGAACCGCCGCGTGGGGAGGCGTGTGGATGGGATGTTCGTTCAGGGGTTCTTGTACGGCGACCAGCTCAACCCGATTGCGGAGCTGAATGGCTCCGGGGCTGTCGTGTCGCGGTTCGTCTACGGGACGAGCGACCATGTCCCGGACTCCATGGTCCGCGGCGGGACGACGTATCGCTTCGAGACAGACCACCTTGGCAGCGTGGTCGGGGTGATCGACCTGAGCACGGGGAGTGAGGTGCAGAGGCGAGAGTACGATGCGTATGGACGCATCCTTCCTACGACCTCATGGACCGCGGCTGGGTTCTCGCAGCCGTTCGGGTTTGCGGGTGGGTTGTACGATGAGGGGACGGAGCGGATCCGGTTCGGCGCGCGCGACTTCCGGCCGGGGGTCGGGAGCTGGGCGGCGAAGGATCCGAAAGGCTTCGCGGCGGGCGACCCCTCGCTGTACGCCTACGCCCTCCAAGACCCGGTCAACCTTGTTGATTTGAACGGTCTCGAGACCGAGGTTGTCCATTGGTCAGCCGTGGGCTGGGGATCGTCTTCGTTCGGTCACATTTCGCTAGGTATCGATGACGTATCCTATTCCTTCGGCCCCAACGGTATGGATGTCAAACCGTGGTCAAAGTACCTGGACGCGCAGGGGTTCCGGAACGGTCGAGGCTACGTCTTGTCGCTGTCCCCGGCTGAGGAAGCGCAGCTCAAAGACTACTTGGAATCCTACCCGGACGGGGGCTACGACGTTTTCTCAAACAACTGCGGCACCCCGATTCAGGAGGGCCTGGAGTCGTTGGGGCGCCTTGACGGTCCGAACTTACTTCGCCCTGAATATGTGATGCTGCGCATTCTCGCATCTAACCTTGCTTCTCTTTGGGACGAACGTCTGCACCATGGGAACCTTGGAGAAACCACTGTGAACTCTTGGCTGACCCGTCGTTCCTGGCGCTTGATTCCGCTGGTTTCGTGGATGTAAGATTATGATGTCTAAATCCCAGGGCGCTGCAGTCTTGTTCATCGGTGCGGTGATCATGTTCGCATTTGGCGCATTGGTTCACCGGGGATGCGGAGCGTCGAAGTCAGGTGCTCTCGCGACGAATGTCCGGATCTCGTCAGGCGAGACGTTCGGTCTCATCTTCGAGGTTCAGGCGCTTCGGCGCGACGACTACTTTGCTGGTCTTTGTGTTCCGGTTCCGCCCGAGGGCGAGTTTGAACACGGCGAGGAAAACGTCCTGCGTCGCTTAAGGGTGGAGATAGTAGGCGAGAGCGGAGATGTGAACGAGCTAGGGGAACCGAGTGTTCTTTTCGGGTCAATGGGGCGACGGGTCTGCTTCTGGCTTCCGTCCTTTCGCGGGGCTGTCGACTATCGTGAGATTCGGATTTATTCAGAGACTGACGTCCTTCTCCGATCTCTCGAATGGCTGCAGACGGACAAACTGTAGAACCTGGCGGGTCCGGGACAGTCGGGGTGCAGGTGTGGACCGGCAGTTTTCGCGGGATTCACGGCTCGGAGAAACGACGAATGAGAAGCGACACGACGATTGGCAGGGGACTCGGGAGATGGCTCGGTGTTGGGATGGTGTTGATGTCGTGTCAGGACGACGTCGCATCGGTCCCGGAGGAGTCGGACGCCTCGACCTCAACCGCGACCGATCCGTCAACCGCAGACACCTCGTCGACCAGCACCTCCTCGAGCAACGCCTCCTCCGAGGACACCGGCACAAACTCTGGCCCCGCCTGCGGTGACGGCATTCTCCAACTCTCCGAGGAGTGCGACGACGGCAACCTGACCAACGCAGACGGGTGCTCCAAGCTCTGCCGAGACGAGTTCTGCGGAGACAGCGTGGTCCAGCCCTCGGAGCAATGCGACCTCGGGCCAGAGAACTCGGACGCCTCAACCTGCACCCGCGCGTGTTTGAAGAACATCTGCGGTGACGGCCTGTTGGGCCCGGCCGAAGGCTGCGACGACGGCAACCTTGCTGACGACGACGGATGCGGAGCCGACTGCCGCTTCGAGACCTGCGGCAACGGGGAGAGGGAAGGCGAAGAGGCGTGCGACGACGGAAATCGCGACGAGGACGATGGCTGCACGTCGTTATGTAGACTCCCAGCCTGCGGAGACGGCCTGCTGAGCCCGGGTGAGGGCGAAGAGTGCGACGACGGCAACGCGGACGATACCGACGCATGTCCCAGCGACTGCCTCGACCCTGTGTGTGGTGACGGAGTGCTCGAGGGCGCCGAGGCCTGCGACGACGGCGACGCCAACGGGGACGCCAACGGGGACGTGCACCGAATCGTGCACGCTCAACACCTGCGGAGACGGCTACCGGGTGGACGGGCTCGAAGCGTGCGACGAGGGGGCGTCCACGGGCGATGGCATCAGCGAGTGCTCCGAGCAATGCACCCTCAACGAGTGCGGAGACGGGCACCACCACTTCGCGAGCGAGGGCTGCGACGCTGGCGAGGACAACGGGTTTGTTCCGTGCACGCCGGCGTGCGTGGTCGTGCCGGAGGCGATGGAGGTTAGCATCGCGGAGAACACCGCATGTGCTCGCTACGCCGACGGCGCGGTCCGCTGCTGGGGGTCGAACTTCAATAGCTCGCTCGGCGTCGACCCTCCCTCGAGTGACACCAACATTGGCGACGCTCCGGGCGAAATGCCGCCTGCGTTCGCCGAACTCGGCGGCCCGGTCGTCGCGGAATCCTCGGGCCGGGCTGCTCCGAGGACTCCCCCGGGTTCTCGCGGCCGATTCGATGTCGGAGGCGGTTCCCCAGCCGAGCTGATCCCCGCCGTGTCGAACAGCGCGTCGCCGAAGGTATCGTACGAGACGTGCTGGTACGCAAGGGCGCCCAGATCGACGAATGGGTTGTCCTGGACCTGAGAAAACCGGGCGCTACCCGACCGGGGTCGTCACCGGACCGCCGGTGCCGTCACAGCCCCACTGCCAGTTGTCGAGGAACACGTAGCTGTCGAGGATCGGGTCGGCCAGGTCGAAGATGGCCAACACCACGGTGATCTGCTCGCCGGGGGTGACCGGCGCGGTCGAGCTGAGCCACTTGGTGCCCGCGTGCTGCTTCATGCAGGTGCCGTCGAACTCCGGGAGGCTTGCCGCATCGTCTTGAAAATCGAGGAAGCCGGCGTTGAGCGAGATGGGGTTGCCCTGCTCGTCGAAGGAGATGTTGCCGGTCCAGCTCTCAGACTCGAGCCAGCCCACGTACATATCGTTGTATTCCTCGCCGAAGTAGAACGGGTACTCGGTCGAGAAGAACGCGAAGTCGTAGCTGATCGAGTTGCTGCCCTGCGGCACCTGGGCGATCACCCGGAGTTCCGCGTAGTCGAACGCGGAGCCGCCCTGGTTGAACTGGCCGGAGATGGTGTTCGAACAGTCTCCGGAGCCGAGCAAGGTTCCATCCGTGGTGCAGTCTCCGCCGACGTTGTTGATCCGGATGGGGGCAGGAAGCATCCCGCCCGGGTTGGGGCTGCCGTCCATGTCGTCGTTGCAGAACGTTGGCCCGCTTGTGGCCAGCCCGACGCCGTTGGGGTCGCCCGCCGGCGTTTCGTTGTCGAGCTCGGCCACCGTCCCGCTGCCAAGCACCGCGAACGAGGAACCCTCCCGCGGGGCCCAGGTATCCGTCGCCCCGAACCCGGTTCGAACTCCGACCGAGCCCGGATCGCCCTGCGTGGTCCCGGTGATCTGAACCTCGCCCGCGCAGCCAAGCCCGATCGCGGCGAACACGTCGGTCGTGCCGTCGTCACAGGGAACATGCTCGGCGGCCTCACATTCGTCGGGGCAGTCCTGACCCTCTTGGCATTCCTGCGGTCCGCCGCTCCCGCCTTCGCCCACGTCGAGTTTGATCTCCCCCGTCTCGTCGTCTTCGCCGGTGGGGTCCAAGGTGTCCGACCCGCTGGCCGACGCCGAAAGCGGGCTCGTGAGCGTTCCACTGCCGTCTTCAGCCCCCGGGTCCTCGCGCTCTTCGGCCGCGCAACCCGCCAACAGGATGAGGATGCTCGCTCCGACCCGACGCATGCGGTCAAAGTACCAGTCGGCCACCAACCTTCCAACGAGGGCAAAGCCCCCATTACTCGGAGTTGCGCGATTCTCACGGATTTCATCGCCTCGGCCGCGATCTTCCTGTGCCCTGGGATAACGC
>CAYGTG010000643.1:0-5207 GCA_964352485.1 uncultured Nannocystaceae bacterium
CTCCCCTGAGTCTTTGTCTTACAAGCGCTGCACCGCGCTCGTCTCGGCGTGCCTGGGAGTTCGACTCGGTGCGGCCGCCATCCCCTTTTGCAGCGCGTTTTCTCCTGAAATGGCTCGGCGCTCACGGGCTCAGCTTCCCTCTACACCCCGCTGCTGCTCACCGGCCCTCCTGCCGCCCTCTCTTGTCGCCCGCCGTACTCCTCCATCCCCGCTTTTTCACACTTCATTTCGCTTAAACGCCTGGCGAAGAGATCGACCGCATCGGGATGTAGCGGGCCGCCGGGGGTCTGCTGCTAGGTGGCGAGGTCATCGGACGACCCCTAGCAGCCCGTGGTGAAACCCGACACGACGTCTCACTCGTCTTTTTCCATCGCGATCCGCCGCGCCGGGTTTCACCAAGGGCTGCTAGAGCTGCAGGCCCTTGTTGTCTGCCCGCGTGATCTTGTCACCGGTCCAACACACCTCGAACTTGCGGCGGACCGCACCCGTCTTCGCGTTCATCGCGTAGCAGGTCTCACCCTCGGCCTGGCCCGGCTCCGACGCGCTGACCATCGGATCCTGGATGTCGTACTGGCCCATGTCTGCCTCCAGCCCGGCCGCACCATGCTTTTTCAGCGCGGCGGTGACCTGGTCGTGTTCACCAAGCGCAGACATGAACGCCTTCATGGGGTCGGAGACCTCTACCGCGGGCGCCTCCGCTTCGGCGGCCTCGGTCGGAGCCGGCGCGGGACTCGCGGCGGCCTGGGGCTCCTTCGCCTTCGACTGCGGCTTCTGTTCGACCACCGCCGCCTTGGTCTCATCCGCTTCAGCAGAGTCGCATCCAGGCGCGACAACGAGCGCAGAGATGAAAATCGATCGTGCAATGCTGTTCATCGCGGACCCAGACGGTGCGTCGATCCGAGCGAGCACGGGCGAGCACCCGGAGGGACCAGACCTATCTCACAACGGCTCGCTTCTCGGCGAGCGGCGGCTCGCGGGATGTGGGGCCTGGGCGGAGTAGACGCGGAGTCGTCGAGGTACGACTCAAACTTGAGTCACCGTGTCCCCGGTCGCCCCGAAGCGTTTTTCGGCCGAGGAGTTGGTCGTTCGTGCTTGGGCCGAGTCCGACGGAGGCGCTGTGAGGTACAGCGTCAGGATACGATCGTCACGCCCCCCCGCTCTTTGAACACCGCCCGACTCTTCTCGGCCAGGTCGTCGTCATCGGTCTCAACGGCGATAGGCACCTTTCCCGCATCGAGCGCCCGCTCGAGCTATCGCAGGTTGGCGTCAGCCTCGTCCGAGCCCGCGATGGCTCCTGTGAGCGCGCCGTATGCCGCCATGACACCGCCTCCGAGTGCCGCAGCTGCTGCCAGCGGGCCGACTGCCAGCACTCCGCTGCCAACAGCAGCAAGCCCACCGAAAAACGCTCCCACCGAACCCGCTGCGATCGCGCCCTTGGCCGCTCCTTCGACGCCTGCACTTTCCTGCGTCGTGAGGCTGTCATGGCTCAGGTAGTCCTCATGCAAAACCACGCTGCAAGAGTCAGCGGTACATCCACATGCCTGCAGAGCGTCTCTCGCCGCTGACGCGGCCTCGATTGAGTCGAACAAGGAGTAGACGTGGCGAGTCGTGCTCACGATTGACACGCTGGCAGCGGTGCTTCAAAGCACACCCCGTCGCTGGCTCTGTGCTCTGAAACCGACCGCTGCTGGACGATTCCGTGTCCGTACGTGGCGCAGATCCGCGACTCAGTCCTTGCCCCCGATGCCCCAGCTGCGGTAGCTCCGCGACTGCTTGACGCAGGTTCCGTCCCAGTTCGCGGGGAGGTCGTACTCGATTGTCGCGGTGCCGAAGCCGGTCGCTCGGAGCTCGAACTCGCACGTCTTTTCGCCGTCGTGACGGTCGCATGAGCTGTTCCCGAAATCTTCTCGGACCGTCGTCGTCCACACGCCGGGTTCGACCTCGATCAGCTCGACCCCGCTGAAGGCACGGTTCCAGTCGGGGCTCTGCGTGAAGTCGGAGCGACGGAAGACCTGGCAGCGGCCCGAGGCGATCGGCGTGCCCTGCTCGTCGAGCGAGACGTCGACGAGCACCCTGCCGTATCCGTCGATCGTGCCGCTGGCGTCGTTGCGGGAGAGCGGGGTCGGGTAGTTCTGAAAGTGAATCGAGTCGCGGGGGAACTGGTCGAAGATCCACGAGCCGACGAGCTCGGCGGCGTCTGCCGATACGACGAAGCCCTCGTTGTGCGCGAAGTCCAGCAGTCGTTCGAGGGCCACCGGGCCCACGTACGGGACGGCGTCGAGCTGGGCGAGCGTCTCGAACGCCTCGTCGTCTTCGGTCCCGAGCGTGCCGTCATCGCCCGCGCGGAGCTCGATGATTCCCTCGGCCGCGCGACGGTCCAGGCCCACGCCGCCGTCTCGGACGCTGATGTCGAGGGTCTCAAGGGCGAGCGTGTTCACCACAGAGAGCACCCCGGCGAGCTCCGCCGGCTCCAGACCCCCATCGGCTTTTCCACGGATGAAGCCGTCGTCCCGGCCATCGACGGATGCGTCGTCGGAGTCGTCCGGAGCGTCACATGCCGGGAGCGCGGCGAAGTAGGGGAGGCCCAGAGCGCAGAGGAGGAAGCGTCGCATGCTCGGGTAGACGACCCCATGTGCAGACTGATCCCACAATTCCTCGAAATCGACGCTGCGCGCAATCGCGCGGGGTGGAGCCGTCCGAGACCTGGGCTCTGGGGGCGCCGCTATGGCCGTTTCATCGAATTGGGGACGGCCCGCGTCTTTCGCGTCGACATCTCCGTGTGCTCGCGCTGCAGCGGGCCCATGCGCGTCACTCGGGCCGTCACCGCTCCGCGCGACATCGCCGCCGAGCTCCGCGGTGCTCGCCCGCCGCCGCGAGCCGCTCCGCTCGGACAGCTGCTGCTGTTCTCGGCACCCACCGCTCTCCCCTGAGTCTTTGTCTTACAAGCGCTGCACCGCGCTCGTCTCGGCGTGCCTGGGAGTTCGACTCGGTGCGGCCGCCATCCCCTTTTGCAGCGCGTTTTCTCCTGAAATGGCTCGGCGCTCACGGGCTCAGCTTCCCTCTACACCCCGCTGCTGCTCACCGGCCCTCCTGCCGCCCTCTCTTGTCGCCCGCCGTACTCCTCCATCCCCGCTTTTTCACACTTCATTTCGCTTAAACGCTTCATTTCGCTTAATCGCCGAGCGACTGCTTCAGTTCGTCCGGTTCGATGCGGCCGTGGATGAACTTTGGTGCGCCGGCGACATCGTCAATGGCGGTCCAGACAGTGCCGCAACGGCTCGCCTTTGGCGCGACGTCGGCGGCCGAGGCGTCCTGGGCAACCACGAGGTCTACACGCTATGCGCTCACTCCGGCAGTTGGCCCCGCAAGCGCGACACCTTGCAGGGGCTGTACGACGACCCGGAAGCCGACGACCTCCTCGCGCGGCTGCGAGCGCTTCCCGTGCTGGTCCACATGCCCAGCCGCGGCGATGGCCCGGATGCCTGGCTCGTACACTCCGGGATACATCCGCAATGGCACGACCTCCACGCCGCTGCGGCTCGACTCAACGCCGGTCCCCACGACGACGCTTGGCTCGACTCCGAAGATGTCGGCTTTGCAACACGCGTGCGGTGCTGCGACGCCGAGGGCAACCGGGTCAAGTACGACCGCGAGCCTGAAGGGTGCCCCGAGGGCTACTGACCGTGGGATGCTCTGGCGCAACAGGACGCCCTGATCGTGCACGGCCAGTGGGCCCGGCGCGGCCACTATCGGAACGAGGTCACGCTCGGTCTCGATTCCGGCTGCGTCCACGGCGGCCCGCTCACCGCGTGGTGCCAAGACGAGGACCGAATCATCCAGATTCGGTGACCGCCTTGGTTTCGTACTGGGCCGGAATGTCCACGGCTGCCGGCGCGTACTTGAGCCCATGCGACAGGCACACGCAGCGCTAGCGGTCGCGAGCCTCGTTCTCGGGTTGACCGTCATCGCGCTGCGATGCGCCCCGGCGCCACAGACGACCTTCACCCGGTCGCTTCTGGTTCTGCACGGCGACCCGGGCCCGGCGAAGATCGTGACCCGAGTATCCGCGGACGAGCTGGAGGTGGTGACCGCCTCGGGCCGTAAGCGCTTCCTTCGGCAGCCAAGCTGCGACGAAACCATCGCCTGTCGGTACGGCATCGCCGCGATGTGTTGGGACCTCGCCCCAGACTGAATCTACTCGCGCTCGGCCAGGATGAAGGCCATCAGCGCCATCGCGGCCGCATTGCCCTGAACGTGGGCGGAGTCGATCTTGTCGATGGGGTACGCGGGGCTGTGATGCAGGTCGAAGTAGTGGCTGGCATCCGGACGCAGCGCCATGGACAGCACGCCGTTCTTGGTGAGCGGGCTGATGTCAGCCCCGCCCCACCCCTGGATCACCGTCAATTCGCCAAGGCGGAGAACAACGGCTGGTACACCAGCAGCGCCGCAAAGGCCTCAGCGTCGTCGCCTGCAAGCGAGAACCCAGTGGGCGCGCCCATGCCGGAGTCGCTCTCGATGGCGCCGACGTGGGGTTCGCTCCCGTGGGCGTCGAAGTACCCCAAGCCCCCGCGGAGCCCGTTTTCTCTCGACTTGGATCTCGCCGTGCCCTTGGTCCATGCGCTCCTCAGCGAAGGGCTCATGCGCGCATTTCTGACGAGGGCGGGCACTCAGGATCCGCTCGACGCGCGCGTGACGTCCCTGTCGGACGATGATGCAGCAGCCTCGATCGATGCTGCGCTGTCTCTGCTCGCGCGCGGTATCGGTAGCGCTCCGCGATGATCCCTACCCCGCAGCATCTGCGGTGCATAGGTTCCAACCAGCGCCTATGACGGCTGGATGAACTGGTCCTGGAAAATCGGAAGGCTTGCCGGCATCGAGGTGCGGGTCCATGCCACGTTCTTCCTCCATCCCGGCTTTTTCACACTTCATTTCGCTTAGTTGACGAAGCGCACGTTTCGAGAGGCTGAGTCGTCGACAAGTGTGTACAGGTCTGGCGTAATCCCGACCATGTTGCTTCGAGCGCTGACCCGCCGACTCCCTTGGTTGATCCCGGTGTTGTTCGGGTGCGGGGGTGACGAGGTCGGGGCCGGAGGAGAGTCGGAGTCGACCTCGGGCGGCGAGACGGTGACGACGATGTCGACCGCCGCGCAGACGTCCGAGGGCGACACGCCCGAGGGCGCCACGACCGAGGGCGCCACGACCGAGGG
>CAYGTG010000644.1:0-5195 GCA_964352485.1 uncultured Nannocystaceae bacterium
GCTCGACTTTGCGTACGAGTCTGCAACCGAGCTGGGAATCATGGACAAGGTCGCCATCACCGCTGGGTCCGACTTCTCGCGGACGCTCGGCTACAACGGCGGCATGGGTGCCGACCACTGGCCGGTCGGAAGCGTCATCGCGATGGGTGCAGGCATTCCGGAGAACCGCCTCATCGGTGCTTCGGACGACAACAACCGCGCGCTCGGCATCAACCCCGACCTCACGGTCAACACCACCAACACCACTCGGAAGGTGACTCCTGCCGACGTGCACCACACACTCCGCAAGGCCTTGGGTGTTGAGAGCGGCGAGATCGCCTACATGTTCCCTCTGTCCGCCGACGGTGAGCCGTTGGATCTGTTCGCATAGGTCGAGACGCGCGACCATCGGGGCCCGGGACGCCGGGCCCCTCTTTTTGATTCGAGCAGGACAGGGATGATGTTGAACAATTCAAAGTTGATTCTGGGAGCAGCACTGTTGGTGGCCAGCGGCTGCTACTCTGGCGCCCCTGACGGGGCAGCCACCGATGGGGCGTCCTCCGAGACCGACGGTGAAGCGGGCGGCAGCGAAGGCGGCGAAGCTGGCGCGGACACTGAGGGTGGTGAAGGCGAATCCGGCGAATCCGGAGGCGGCGACGACACCAACGGGAGTGGACCCGGAGATCCTCCCGATCCTCCCGACGGCTGCTTGCCGGGCTCGATCGGCTGCGAATGCCTCAATGACGAGTGCGCTGGATTGAGCACCTGCATCGATGACGTCTGCACGCCGGCGCCTCCGGTCCCCGAAGTCGAAGGTCCCAACGCGGCCATCGCCGGGGTCGCGATCACCCTCGATGGTGCCATCAACGTTCCCGACGAACTCGACGGCGTCAGCGTGTTCGAGTCGCTGCTTTGGGCCCAGGTCTCTGGTCCCGACGCCGTCCTCGAGTTCGAGTCCGACAACGAAGCCATCGCCTGGCTCCCGCCGAATGCGGCCAACGACAGCGAGCTTACGTTTCGACTGACCGCGAGCCTAGGAGGCGTCGACGAGTCCGGCGAGTACACCATCGGTATTCTGCCGGCCAGCCCGATCGAGGTCTTCGAGAAAAATGTCGAGGTCGCCGCGTTCGGTGCAACCCTCGTCGGGCGTGGCAGTGGAAGCACCTGGATCTCGACCGGCCTGGGCGTCGTCGCACAGATCGGCGACGAAGGCCTCCTGTACCAAGAAGACATGACGAGCCGCGTCACCCAGATCCAGGGCTACGGAGACAACCGAGTGTTGTTCCTGCAGCCAGACCTGGGGCGCGTGATGTTGTTCAACGGCAACAACAACACCTACTCCGAGTTCCTCTCCCTGCTGACCTCGGGCGATCCGCTTGGTCCGGTCAGCTCCATGGCCGCGGATCCGGACGGCAACATCTACTTTGGCTGCGACGACGGGCGGGTGGTGCTCTACGACGATCCAGACGAAGCCGAGCCCGCGATCACGCTGGACCGGTTCATGCTCGCGCAGGTGCCCACAGTGATGGCCATTGGCCAGTATCCAGTCTCGCCCGACATCGACGACGGAGACGAGGGGATCATGCTGTACTACGGCACCTCCACCGGCGACGTCTGGCAGGTCGCGCTCACCGGAGCCGAGGTCGGCAATGGGCCTGAGGTCGACGTGCCCTCGCAGTACGTGAGCCTGCCGGGGACCGGACCCGTCACCGGCATTCGGGTCGACTCCAACCGCAACATGTGGGTCGGCAAGGGCGACACCCTGTACCTGATTCGCCGCCCGTTCGATGCCGACCCCTCCGTGGTGCGCGACATCTCGGCACCGGCCGGCCTGGGCGGGTTTGCCGGGCTGCACTCACCCGACAGCGACCAGCTGCGGTGGCTCGACCCTACCACCGGCCGGGTGACAAACCTGCAGACCTACGACGAGTAGTCGCGAAGCGCACCAGGCACCAGCTCGTGACTGGTGCAGACCTCGGCCATCAGGTCGAACATCAGACCGGCCTCCTCTTCACCCAGGACGCCGGTCTTGATGTAATTCTCGGGGAACCAGGTTGACGCGTAGAAGTAGTGCCTAGGGTTCGTCATCCGGCTGAAGCCCAGGTACTGATATTCGTAGGCGTAGCGCGCGAGCTTGCCCAGAAAGCTGAATGACTCCTGGGCCAGGGTACGGACGTTGACACGGACGTAGGCCTCCATCTCCTCGATGGGCAACACCGCGTGCGCGAAGACGTTGGACTCGTAGTCGCCGATGCGCTGCATCTGCATGGCGACCATCGCTTCGCCCACAGACTGGCAGGCGGGCCGGGTCGAGAACTGCTCTTCAGCCTGTGCGCGTAGGGCCTCAGGTGCACGCTTGATGATCGTGTCGAAGAGCTCGGCGAGTTCCTCGAGCGCGGCGTCGTGACGCTCCTGCTTGCCGGGCGAAACACAGACGAGGTCAGCTTCGGCGGCGAGATGTCCCCACTCGTGGCCAACACGAGCGCCGAGCAGCCAGCGGTGAAACGGAGGCGGACCCTCGCGGTCGGTATCGACGCCGGGTTGCCGCAGGCTGTAGACCATCAATCTGCGGCCCTCGTGCAGGTAGGCGCCGTCTTTCTGCTCGACCTCGTCGGCGTGGAACGGGAGCGCATCCGAGTCGACAATCCGGTCCAAGACCTGTTGGGTTCGCTCGGCGACGAGCTCGAGGTCCCGACACACTCCAACCGCCGCACGGTCACACATGCCGGCCAGCGCCGCGCCGAGTCCGGCCAGCTCCTGGGGGTCTTCGGGGTCCCAGATGACGGTGCCCTCTCGGTCCGCGAGCAGGAGCCTCGGCCGATGCTCGAGCAGGTGCTGCCCCACCCGCTCGGCGGGGCGCAGGTCGCCCGAAGGCGCTGCCTGGGCCGCGTAGTAGCGCTCGAGCGCGCCCTTTCCTGCCCGCTCGAATGCTTCGATCAACTCTCCAACCTTCAACGTCTGCTCGTCGGTCACCAACAGGCCGGTTCCCGGAATGCTGGTCAGGCCGTCGGAGTGGAGCAGTGCGGGCTTGAGCTTCTCGTGAAGCAGCCCACCGACCCACGCCATGGCCTCCCCCAGCGCGACGAAGGCCTCGGCATCCGGGCGGATCGAGCGTGAGGCCGCCTTGGCGAAGGCCTCGCGTTCGAGCTCTGAGCGCTGGATGAAGTAGCCCAGGTTCAACAGCAAGGTCTTCGCGACGTTACGTGTGATGCCCAGCCGCTCCGCGTGCACCAGCTGGTACGTCGCCATCTCCACGTTGGAACTGTTGGCATCGAAGTCGCTTTGGTGGAGCAGCAGCGACGCACCGACGAAGGGTTGGTAGTACAACCGCGCCTGCTCGGGCTTGGTGACAACGCACAGGTTCAGCAGCCGCGGCGGAAACCACTGGGCGCGCGCCGACCCAAACAGCGATTCGACCCGAGCGAAGTAAGTCGCCACCGCCTCGGAGAGCAGCTCGAAGAACCCCCCAGGTAGCTCACGCTCCCCCTGCGCGACCCGGACGAACTCCGGATCGACACCGGATGGGCTGAGGTGCTCGACCGGCACGACGAACATCTCAGGTTGATCGAAGTAGAAGGGTCGCAGCTGCATCGTGCGGCGAGCATACCCGAGGGGGCGGACGGGCCACGGCATCGATGCGATGAGCCTCTCTTGTCGGACAACTCCTGCTCTTCTCGGCACCGACCGCTGCCCTCATGAGTCTTCGTCTGAGCTCGACGCAAGGTGCAGTCGTGTCCCTTGGGGAGGTGCTACGGGGCGAGATGCGTCTCGAGCCACGTGTTGACCTCTGCCACCTCGGTCTGCGCTCCCGCGTCTCGATACGCCATCACTGCGGCCTCGGCCATCTCCCGGGCTCGCAGCCGCCCGGGAAGATCATGGTGCTTCGTCCACAGCGCCCGCGCCAAGACGAACGCGACCGAGCCGCGAAGCCCCGGTTGAAAGTTCGCGCGCTCTCGAATCGTCGTCCAGCCGTGCTCGGCGAGCTGCAGCGCCTCGTCTGCCTCACCGCGCTCGAGGAGCAGCCCGGCGAGGTCGCTGCGAGACACCGCTACGCTCGGATATTCGGGTCCAAGAGCCTCTTCCCACACGGCGATCGATCGCCGGTATCTCACCTCGGCCTCCTCGGTCTTCCCCAACGCATGGAGGATGTTGGCCAGGTTATGGTTCGATTCGGCCACGCTGGGGTGCTCGGAGCCCAGCGCTTTCTCCCGCAAGGTTAGCGCCGCGCGCTGCTCCGCTTCGGCCTCCTCGTCCTTTCCTTGGGCGTGCAGAACGTTGGCGAGGTTGTTGCGCGACTGGGCCACGTCGGGGTGCTCGGGCCCGACCTTCTCCTCGAACAACGCGATCGCTCGTCGGAGCTCTTCCGCCGCCGCTTCGAGCTTGCCCTGCGCCAGCAGCAGCGAGGCGAGGTTGTTGCGGGACTCCGCCACGTCCGGATGCGCGGGGCCGAGTCTCGCCTCCCGCATCCGGAGCGCGCGCCGGAGCACCTCCTCGGAGTCCTCGTACTTTCCCTGCGCGAAGAGGGCGCCGGCCAGGTTGTTGAGTGAAGCGGCCACGCGCGGGTGCTCGGAGCCCAGCGCATTCTCCCAGGCGCTCAATGCTCGCCGATGCTCCGCCTCCGCCTCTTCGTGCTTTCCCTGTGCGTACAGCGCGTTGGCCAGGTTGTTCCGGGTTGCGGCGACGTGCGGATGCTCGGAGCCGAGGGCACTCTCCCACAGCGCGATTGCTTTCCGATGCGCTGCCTCTGCGTCCTCGTATTTCCCCTGCGCTTGGAGGACGCTGGCCAGGCTGCTGAGGAGGGACGCCTCGCCCCGGCCCTGGGTCGACGTTCCGCGGGCCAGCGGCAGGTAGCGCATTGCGTCCGCGGGCCTCGCTTGGCGGTAGCCGACCACGTAGAGCAGCCGCCCAGACGCACTGCCGGCGATCTCCCACTGCCGTGTGCGAGCTCCGAGTTCGACCGCCCGCTCGAATGATTCCACCGCAGCGTCGTACTCCCCGCGTCGATTCAGGAGCTCCCCTTCGACATACGCCCATCGCGCCTTCACGGGCCCGTAGTCCACCGCAGCGATGGCATCGCGGGCGGCGTCGAGCTTGGCCTGCGCTTGGTCGTAGCGACCCGCCGAGGTCTCGGCACTGGCCTCGGCCAAGCGTGGGCGCAGGGCCGAGACGGCGTGGGGGTGTGCCGGCATGGGGGCCTCGACCTCCGCCTGCAGGGC
>CAYGTG010000645.1:0-5182 GCA_964352485.1 uncultured Nannocystaceae bacterium
CTGCGATACCGTCATCCGGCAAGGGGTCGCCATGGTACGGGCGAACCTCTGATCCCCGAAGCAACAAACAACCGCGTCAACGTGGGGGTTCTCGACCCCACCCGGAGAGGGCCGGACTTTGGGGAGAAACCCTGATGCAGTCTGGGCTCGTCCGCCACGGCGCATCACGCTTCGTGATAGCGGATTCACCATTGCTCTTTTTCGCGCATTGGGGCCCGAATGGTGTTCCGAAGCGATCATAGGCGTTCACTGTCGCGCATTGAGACACCACATCATTGGCTGATCGGCGCAACTTCGCGCCTGTATGGACGTTTTCGACCGCCACGTGATCCGGGCGCCGATATCCACCGACCCGGTGCGACAACGTCACGAACAATCGTATCAGTATGAGACATTACTAGAAATAGCTTTCCCACTAGCGACTTTTCGCATACCTTAGGGGCATGCCGATACTCTTGGAAGACCTGAATCTCCGCAAAGCCGAGCGCACGATGTGCCAAACCGCCCTTCAAAAGGCGGGCAGTATTGTGGAGGCCGCGCAGCTCCTCGGGATCACGCGTCACGCGCTCAAGCGTAGGATGATCAAGCACCAGATCGAGTGGCCGCCACGCACCCCGGAGCGTCAACCGCGCGTGTCACCGCCGATGGACGCGCCGATCTCGATCCGGCCTGACACGCCCTGAGCGGACGAGCCTCAGTCTTCATCGAGCACGGAGCGTGCTGCCGCGTCGAGCGCCGCGACGACGGCAGCCATGGCTCGATGAAGTTCCGCCGAGGCGGTCGGCATGGTGAGGTCTGTGCGCCGCACAAGATCGAGGGCACTAGACCACCCCGACAGGTACGCGGCGATCTGGGGAGCAGGAAGTTCTTCCCCATGCGCCATGAGGGATTGGGACACGAGCCGGTTGAGGTCGTCGTCCATGCGAACTTGAGTGAGACAATCTGAAGGCGGGGCCAAGAGTCGCTCCGTCACCACGTGGTGAGGCGCCCAGTCTATCGGGGTCAGTCGCGGCGAACCAAGATTGGGTCGCGAGCGAGCGACTGCTGACCATGTGACGAGCCGCTGCTATCGTCCGAGCATGCCCGGCAACCACGACGAGCGCGTCCTGGCGAATGCCATCGACGACATCGTCGAATCGTACGCGGAGCACGGCAACATCAACCACCTCGACGGACTCAATCTCCCGTCGCGGTCCGAGGTGGCGACGTTGCTCGACGACCTGATCTCGATCGTGTTTCCGGGCTATTTCGTCCGGCAGCACGTGGACGCGCTGACGTGCCGCTACTTCGTCGGAGAACGATGCGCTCGCACCTTGCGAAGCCTCGAACTCGCGGTCGGACAGGCTCTGCGCGCGCGATCCGGCTCCGAGGAGGCGTCGCATCAGGAGCGAGCCCACGCTTGTGCGATCGAGATGGTCCGAGCGATCCCCGCGATCCGCGCAGTGCTCGACACCGACGTCCAAGCGGCACTCGTCGGCGACCCCGCCGCATGCAGTGCGCCGGAGATCATCACCTCTTATCCCGGCGTCGAAGCGATCGCCGTCCATCGGATCGCCAACACCCTGTCGCGGCTCGACGTCCCGCTGATCCCGCGCATGATGTCCGAACAGGTGCACAGCCGCACCGGGATCGACATCCATCCAGGTGCGACGATCGGCGAGAGCTTTTTCATCGACCACGGGACCGGCGTCGTCATTGGCGAGACCTCGGAGATCGGCGAACGCGTGAAGCTCTACCAGGGGGTGACGCTCGGTGCGCTCTCGGTCCGCAATGGCCTTGGACGCTCGACCGAACGACGGCACCCCAAGCTCGAAGACGACGTCACGATCTACGCGGGCGCGACGATCCTCGGCGGGGACACCGTGATCGGCGCGGGCTCGACCATCGGAGGAAACGTTTGGCTGACCCACAGCGTCGCGGCCGGCACGACCGTCATCCTCGACAAGCCCTCGCTGAAGTTCATCAAGCACGGCTCGCGAGTCTCGGCGCAGGAGCAGCGAGACCCGGAGTATTAGTCCTTACAGGGGCCTTTCGGAAAGGCCCCTCACTGCGGCGACGAAGTCGCCTCCGTTTCACCCCAAGCGCTCGCCTTTCGGCTCGGGCTTTGCTCGCCGCCTTTCGGAACGGTCGCCTCCGTTTCACCCCAAACGCTCGCCTTTCGGCTCGGGCTCTTCTCTGCTCGCCGCCTTTCGGCTCGGGCTCTCGTCCCGCCCAACGGTTCGGAGCAGGAAAGCGGAGCGTCCCGGAGGGACACGGAACTCCCGCGCGAGGGACTACAACTCCGCTTCGAAGGTCTCGAACTGCGACTCGAGCAGGCGCTGTAGCTGGGCTCGCTCGCTGCCATCGAGGAAGCTCTGACACGTCGCCGAGGGAGAGTCGGTGACCGGCGTGTCGCCCTCGGCAGGGGTGCACGCATCCACCACGGTGCCGCTCGACGCGTCCGCAAAGAAGCTCTCGCCGGGCAAGAAGCTGTACTCGATGCTGGCCCGAACCATTTGCTTGAGCTCGAGGTAGTTCAGGTCTTGGTCTCGGACCCCCCGAACGAACTCGGCGGCGAGGCTCGAACGCGCAACACCTTGATCGTCGGTGGCGAGCGACACGGGAACGCCTCGCTCCAAGTAGTCGTGCACCGGGTGGGTCGGTCCCGAAACCTCGAGGATGATGTCGTTGCTGGCGAAACAGATCTCGACCAAGATGCCGCGGTCGCGCAGAAGGTCGAAGAGGCCGTCGGCGTCGCTCTCGAACATGACGTCGACACCGTGTCCAACCCTCCGCGTACCGGCGATCTCGACCGCTTTGCGGATGTGGTCGGTCTCGTCGAGCTGGTAGCCATCGGGAACCGACGCCGCCGTGATCTCGCCAGCGTGCAGCGACAGACGCAGCGGGCTGCTGTCGGCGTAGTACTCGCCGAGGTACCCCAGCATGTCCATTTGGTCGTCGTAGTTGCTCATGGCCGTCGAGCCGTCTTCGGGGCCGACGAGGTTGAGGCCCACGATCCGCGGCTCGACGATCGCGGCTTCGTAGGCGGCGACCATCTGCGCAAACACCCCAGAGTCGGTGCCGCTACGCGAGATGTACGCCTGGTAGCGGGTGCGAACGGCACAACCCGGCGCGGCGTCTGCGGTCCCGCAGTCTTGCTCGGCGTTGGCGATGTTCTCGCTGTTCTCGGCGTCGTCGGTCAGGCGCGCTCGAGCGGCAGGGAATCCAGGGTCAGCCAGCAAGGCGGCATGGAACGATGCGTAGTCGGCCGTGGTGACCGAGCCCCCGCCGAGTCCCGACCACACGTCCTGGCCCAAGCTGCGCGCGGTGGAGTTCGAGGTCAGCATCGGCTCGATGTAGAGCAGGTTCTCGGCGGCCGCGCGGCGGCGCACGTCGGCCAGCATCCGGCCGTGCTGGGAACCGGAGATGGCGCCGAACTTGGAGAACGTCGAGAAGAAGTGATCCGCCCCGCTCACGCTGGGCGAGGGCACGAAGTCGAGCATCGACCAGGCCCGCACGACGTCGAGGTAGAGCTCGCGTCGACCCGAGGGCACGGGCACATCGTTGCCATCGCCGCAGGCCAACGACAGGGCCAGACCGGCCTCGGCGATGCAGTAGTCCCCGTCGGCGGCGGCCCAACCCATATAGGTCTCGGCGTAGACCGAGCCCGAAAGATGGTGGTGCAGGTCGCCGCCCAGGGGCATCGCGATCAAGAAATCTTCGAGCGCCGCTTCGTCGTCTCGGATCTCCTCGAGTCTCGCCGCGGCATCGTCTTCGGCGGCGGCGGCACACTCCAGCGGGGTCTCGCAGGCTTCAGTGCCGGTGCTTCCGTCGCTGCTCGCGTCGGCAGAGTCGGTGTCCGCTGTCGTCCCGGAGCCGGAGGGGGTCACGCCGGTGGTGGTCTCGGTTGTGATCCCGGAGGTCGGGGAATCCGTCGCGGCGCCCGTACTCGCACCGTCGGTGTCGGAGGAACCCCCGCCCGCGTCCTGGCAACCGGGCAACGCCAAGCCAAACAGAGCCCATGCCAAGCCTCGACGTACCCGCGCACCATTCATGCTGCGGACACTACCCCAAGTCTTCGCGGTGGCAGCTGCGCCGTGGCGTGACGTCCCGCGCGATCAGGACGCGCGCTTGCGCTGACGGATTCGGCCCTGCATCGCCTCGCGAACGATCGCTTTGGCATCGTCGTCGAAGCGCCCCTCGAGCACCACCCGCAGATAGCGGCGCTCGGTGGGGTCGGAGGCGACCCAACGCAAGCTGCGCCCGCGAAGGCGACCGAAGTTGAACACCGGCTCGTTGTCTCTCCATGCGAAGCGACGCCCTTGGTCGCAATAGGCGTCGTTGTGACTCGACGAGAGCTCGTGCAGGGCTTCGATGTCGAGCGAGAGGTCGCCGTAGCGCTCGAGTTGGCCCGCGAGCACTTCGAGCGAGGCCACCGTGTCCGCGGCCGCCCCGTGCGCGCCCTCGAGATCCTTGTCTCGGTAGAAGCGAAGCGCGGCGGTCAGGTTCCGGGGCTCGCGCCGGTGGTAGATGACCTGGGCATCGATGACCCGCTTCCCCGTGAGGTCCATGGACTTCCCGGCGCGAACCATCTCGGCCTGGACGATGCGGACGTCGTAGCGCCCGATCGCAAAGCCTGCGAAGTCTGCGTCGTCGATCGCCGCCATGACCTCGTCGCTGATCACATCGAAGGTGGGGGCCGCCTCGACATCCTCGTTGGAGATGCCGTGAACCTCGGTGGCCTCGATGGGGATGCGAATGCCCGGTTTGACGCGCCACGTTCGAATGGGCTCGACCCCATCGCGGCCGACCCGCAAGACCGAAAGCTCGACGATGCGATCGCTGAGCGGGTCGGTCCCGGTCGCTTCGACGTCGAAGAAGACGAGAGGGCGCTGCAGCGTGGCGGCGAAGGCAGAAAAGCGCTCTCCCAAGGCGGCCAGATCGAGTCCGGCATCGGAGAGCGTGGCGTGGGTGGAAGCGGATTCGCTGGTCATGCGATCGAGGCGTCGTCCGAAGCGGCGCGCGCGGAGAGTCGCACGCTCTGCGTGTCCATAACAGCCGACGAAGCAGCGTTATCCCAGGGCACAGGAAGATCGCGGCCGAGGCGTTGAAATCCGGGAGAAGCGCGCAACTGCGCGTTTTGGGGGCTTTGCCCGCGTTGGAAGGTTGGTGGCCGACTGGTACTTTGACCGCATGCGTCGGG